>CAZQJF010000040.1:0-12389 GCA_964593735.1 uncultured Streptomycetaceae bacterium
ACAGTCAGGCAAATCAGCTCGCCGGCATCGGCCACGTCTTCGAGCTTCCACAGCTTTTCCAGCAGGCGGTCCGACGCGCCGCGCTTTTGCACCTTTTCGGCGAGCGAGCGGAATTTGCCCTCGACTTCAGAATCGGACATCGGGTTCTTCCAGTGCCCCTTGTGGTATTCGACCACCGCGGTGTGTTTGCGCCCGTCCTTCGTGGCGATCGTAAGTTTGCACAGCATCGCCTCGGGCATCCGTCGGTCGGCTTCCTCCGAGACTTCGACTTTCACACGCTTCGTCAGATCGAGTAGGTCAGGATCGTACAGGTATTCGTTGCCGAAGTGATGCTCCTCAACCGTGCCGTGGGTAAGCGCCACGGCAACGGTATAGGGCATGCTGTGATCGGCCGTCTCGCGCGTCTTCGGGCTCCACTTGTCCGGGTCGCCGGCCATGAGTCTGACCGCCGTTGTGCCTGTCTCTATCCGCACTTCGGCGATCTCCTCGACCGAGCGGACCTGCTCCCGCGCTTCGAGCGCCGCCTGCACCACGGTCTGCGAATACTGGCCAAGCGGAAAGCGCTTGATGCTGCACTCCATGATCTTGTACGGATGCCCGCGTCCACCGAGCTCGGCAAGCTCGAAGGGGCCGTGCGTCACCGCCTTGAAGTAGCCCCCTGTCCCCTCGAAGATCGGCGACGGCCCGGTCATGCCGCGCTGCGCCAGCATCGCGGCGAACAAGGCGTTGCGGCTGGCGTTGGCGTAGGCGCAGCCCTTCCACATCGAAACGCTGCCGATGCGCGTCTGGTAGAGCGCGATGTTGGGGGCGATGCCCAGGTTGAACGCCTCGGCGAGTTGCCTGCCTTCGAGTCCCAGCAGCTTTGCGGCAGCCGCCGTACTGGCGATGCCGCCCACGGTCACGTGGTCCCAACCCAGCGGCTTCAAGTCCGCTGCGTCGCAGATCCGGCAGAAAACCTCGTACGCGAGCACCGTCGCGGCGATCAGGTCCTTGCCGCTGCGGCCGGCGACCTCCGCTGCCGTCAGCGCGGCGGCGATGCTGTCGCTCGGATGCCCCGACTCACCGGTACTCGTGTAACCGTCGTTGAAATCCAGGAAGCGGATCATCACGCCGTTGGCGAAGGTCGCGAGCTCGGGACTGGTGCGCTGGCCGCTGACCATTACAGTAGCCGGCTGCGTGCTCGTGACCGTGCCCGCAATATCACGGGCGATCGTTGCGGGCCCGCTGGAGTAGCCGCCGAGAGCGCAGCCGATCGTGTCGATGATGAGCCGCTTGGCCTGCTGCACGACTTCCGGCGGCAGGTCTTCGTAGCGCAGCGCGGCGGCGTAGGCGGCGAGTTGTTCGACTATGGTCATTGCTTGAAGAGCGTGACTGATACGACGTGACTGATATGGCGTGACTGATACGTGACTGATACGGCGTGGTTAAGTCTAGCGACGATACCGGAGCCTCACAAGAACAGACGATCGGTCACGATCCATCAATCACGATGCATCAGTCACGCATCACCAGTCACGCCTCTCCAGTCACGCACTATCAGTCACCCCTCTGTGTTCAGCAAGATCCCAGAACAACCCGGTCATCATCTGCAGCCCTTCGCGCAGGATGGGCGCCAGCACGTGCTCGTCCGGCGCGTGCTGCGAGCAGCCGGCGTAAGAGTGCGGCACCCAGATCGTCGGCAGTCCCAGCACCTCGGAGAAGCAGTCGTTCGGGAGCGATCCGCCGAGGTTGGGCAGGATCGCGGGCTTCATCCCGGTCGTGCGCAGGACCGACTCCGCCGCCCACTTCACCCACGGGTGTTCGGGGTCCAGCCGGGTCGCCCGCATGAAGCTCTTGCGCGCCATGCCGATGTTCACCGTCCCGTAGCCGTTCGAGTCCAGGTGGCGGCGCAGGATGGGGATGAAGCGGTCGGGATCCGAGCCGACGACAAAGCGGATCTGGCAGGTCGCCGTCGCTCTTCCGGGAATGGCGTTCACCGGGTTGTCGGGATTTCCGGTACGGAAGGCGAGTATCTCGAAGGTATTCCACGCATAGACTTTTTCCGCCGCGGAGAGCCCGGGCTCGCCCCACCAGGCATCGATCGCCGGCTCCCCGGGTTCGGGCTGCGGCGTGCAGTCGATGAGCGCTTCGCGCACCGCTTCCGGGATGCGCTCCGGCAGAAGATCGCGCACCAGTACCTTGCCTTCTCGGGTGACGATGCTCGCGAGCGCATGGGCAAGAACGATACCGGGATTGGCGAGCAGGCCGCCCCAGTTGCCGGAATGGTGCGCTCCTGCACGCAACTCTAAATCGAAGTTGAGGTTCATGGAGCCGCGCGAGCCGAGATACAGCGTCGGGCGCTTCGCCGCCAGGCGCGGACCGTCGGAAGCGATCAGCACGTCCGCCTTCAACCGCTCGCTGTGCTGCTCGCAGAACTCGCGCAGTCCGGGAGAGCTCAACTCCTCGCCCGTCTCGAGCATGAACTTGGCGTTGAAACCGAGCCGGCCGCGCTCGGCGATAACCGTGGCCAGCGCCGCCATGTTGATCGAGTGCTGCGCCTTGTTGTCGGCGGAACCCCGCCCGTAATAGCGCTCGCCTTCCTGCTTCAACACCCACGGCGACAACCCCTCGCGCCACTGGCCTTCGAGACCGCGGATCACGTCGCCGTGACCGTAGCTCAGCACCGTGGGGAAGTCCGGGTCCTCGATCCGCTCGGCGACCAGTATGGGCCCCACGCCCTCGACCGGGTTGGGCAGGATTTCGACGTTGAAGCCCATGCGCTCGAATGCGGGTGCGATCTCCTCCTTCAGGTAGACGTCCATGTACGGCCGGCTCTCCGGCACCTGGCTCTCGGTGCGTATCGCCACCCGGCGCGTCAAGTCCTCGATGAACTGTCCTTCGTCGAAATGACGTGTCGCGCGCGAGATAGCGGATTCACGGGTCATGGTTTCAGCCTTCGATCAGCCGCCTATGGGTGCGGCGCATCGCCCGCTGCGATGCCCGTTCCGACGGGTCGGGCGGATCCTCGTAGCCGGCGCCCGCTGCTCGAATTACAGCGGCCGGGTTAGCCGGCACCCGCCATGCGCTCTTTCACGTCGGGTAGTTGCAGCATGCGTTCATCCTTCGACTCTCACTCCACCTTGATCTTCGCCGCCTTGATGAGGGGCCACCATTTCTCGACTTCGGACTTGTGGTAAGCGGCGAGCGATTCCGGCGTCATCTGTTCGCGCGCGGGCAGGTCCTGCCCGAGATCGGTCAGCCGCTTGATCACGACGGGTTCGGCAAATGCCTTGACGATCGCGTCGTTCAACTTCGCGATCACGTGCTTCGGCGTGCCCTTCGGCGCCCACAGCCCCTGCCAGAACGCGATGTACGTGTCCGATGCGCCCAGATCTCCCATCGTCGGGATCTCGGGCATCGGCCGCCACCGCGCTTTCGACATGACCACGAGGGGCTTTATCCTGCCGGACTGGAAATGCGGCAGCATCTGCGACGCCTCGCCGCAGAAAAGGTCCACCTGGTCGCCCATCAGGTCCGCCATCACCGGTCCGCCGCCCTTGTACGGCACGTAGCGGACGCGTGCCCCCGTCTTCTGCTCGAAGTAGATGCCGCAAACGTGGGCGCCGCTGCCCGCCCCCACGGTCGCCATGGTCGCCTGACCGGGGTTGGCCTTGAGCCATGCGATCAATTCCTTTCCGTCTTTCGCCGGAAACCCAGGCCGCGCGGCAATGAGCAGTGTCGTAACGCTCAACCTCGCCACCGGCTCGAGGTCTTTCAGGGGATGCCATGGCACCGTGTAGACCGCGCTGGCGCCGACGTGGCTCGTCCAGTTGCCGATGCTCAGGGTATGTCCGTCCGGAGGCGACTGGACCACGCGGGTCACGCCGATCGTCGAGCCGGCGCCGGGCACGTTCTGGACGAGCACCGGCTGGCCCAGCGTGGAGCGCATGCTTTCCGAAAGCAGGCGCGCGAGGATATCCGAGGCGCCGCCGGGCGGAAACGGCACGACGATTGTGACCGCCCGCACCGGAAAGTCCTGCGCAGATGCAACGCCGATGAGCGCCAAGACGACGCCGAGGCAGAGACCGCTCCGCTGCAACCTTCGCTGCCAGCCGCCACGCCGTAACTGCAGAACGCTTCCGGTTGCCATGGCATTCATCTCCGTCCTCCCCTCATATGACGGGAAACAAGGCGTACGAAGGTTACGCCGATGCAAGGAGATGTCAACGAGATGCACCTGACCTGCGATACGACACAGGTCTGAACGGGCCAAGTCACTCCGCCTTGATCCCGGCCGCCTTGATGAGCTTTGCCCACACCACCGTCTGCTCGCGGATCAGCTGGTCGAAGTCCTGGGGCCCCGCGAGCGTAATCTCCAGGCCGCGGCGCTCGATTGCCTGGCGCACTTCGGGAAGGCTCATCACTTTCATGGTGTCGTCGTGCATGCGCTTCATGACGCCGGCCGGCGTCCCGGTCGGGACGAGCAGCCCGTACCACGACGTGACGTCGAATCCCGGAAATCCCGACTCCGCGATCGTCGGAATCGCCGGCGCCACCGCCGCGCGCTTCGTGCTGGTCACCGCAAGGCCTTTCAGGCGGCCCGCCTGCACGTACGGAAACGACGAAGGCAGGCTTCCGAACAGCACCTGCACCTCTCCCGCCACCACCGCCGTTGAAGCCGGTCCGCCGCCCTTGAACGGCACGTGCACCAGATCTACGCCCGCACGGTACTTGAAGAGCTCGGCGGCGAGATGCAGCGGCGTGCCCACTCCGCCCGACGAATAGTTGAGGCTGCCGGGCTTTGCCTTCGCCAGGGCGATGAACTCCTTCACGGAGATGGCGCTGACGGAGGGGTGCACCACCAGCATGTACAGGCTCGACGCGAGCATGACCACGGGCCGAAGGTCCCGCTGCACGTCATAGGAAAGGTTCCGATAAAGCGTCGGGTTCACCGTGAGCGTCGTGGCAAATCCGAGGAACACGGTGTGACCGTCCGGGCTGGCCTTGGCGACGATGTCGGCGGCGATGTTCCCCGCCGCGCCGCCGCGATTGTCCACGATCCACGGTTGCCCCATCGCGTCGTGCAGCTTCGGCGTGATAATGCGCGCCATGGTATCGGCCCCGCCACCGGGCGGGAAAGGAACGAGCAGCCGCACCGGCCGCGTGGGATAGGACGGCTCGGCGGCGTTTACGACGGGCAGTATCGCAGCGCACGCGGCCGACAGCACCAGCGCCGCGGGCACGACAGTGAGGTAGCACGGTTTCATGTGATTCGATCCTCAAATGATTGACGAGATTTGGGCAAGGTCATCGCGCAAAGCTCGTCAATTCCATGACCAGAAGTCATTGCGCTCCTCCATGTAGAACCGCGCGAGCACCATGCGATGCACCTCCGAGGCGCCGTCGACCAGCCGCGCCTGGCGGGCGTAGCGGTAGATCCATTCCAGTATCGTGTCCTTGGAGTAGCCGCGCGCGCCGTTCAACTGGATGGCGGTGTCCACCGCCTTGTGCAGCACGTCGGCGACCGCGATCTTGGCCATCGAGATCTCCTTGCGCGCGAATTCCCCCCGGTCGAGCTTCGCCGCCGCACGCATCACCAGCAGCCGCCCGATCTCGATCTGCATTGCGGCCTCGCCCAGCAGCCACTGCACGCTCTCGCGCTCGGAAAGCCTGCTGCCGTGCGCCTCGCGCCGCGACACGTATTCCGCGGCGATATCCATCGAGCGGCGCGCCAGCCCCAGCCAGCGCATGCAATGGGTGAGGCGCGCGGGGCCCAGCCTGATCTGCGTCACTTTCAGCCCGTCGCCGACGTTCATCAACCGGTTCTCGTCCGGTATCTCCAGGCCGTCGAACTCGAGCTCGCAATGCCCGCCGTGCTCCTCCGGTCCCATGATCGCGATACGCCGCACGATGCGCCATCCGGGCTGGTCGCGGTCGAACATGAAGGCGGTGAGACCCTTGCGCCTGTCATCCGAGGTCTTCGCCAACAGGAGGAAATGCTGCGCAACGCCGGCCCCGGTGATGAACCACTTGCGGCCCCGGATCGTCCACCTGTCGCCCCTCCGCTCCGCGGTCGTGAGCATCATGCCCGGGTCCGAGCCGGAGCCGGGCGCAGGCTCGGTCATCACGATCGCCGAGCGCGCTTTGCCGTCGACGATAGGCTGCAGCCAGCGCTTCTTCTGCTCCTCGGAGCCGATCTTGTGGAGCACCATCATGTTCCCGTCATCGGGCGCGGCGGCGTTGAACGTGACGGGCCCGAAGAGCGAGTAGTTCATTTCCTCGTAGCATGCGGCCATGCCGACGACGGGCAGGCCCTGACCGCCGCGCTCCTTCGGCATCTGCGGCGCCCACAGGCCGGCGGCCCTGGCCTTTGCGCGCATCTTCTCCAGCACGTCGAGCCGGATGTTCTCGTGATCGTCCCACGCGTGCGGGTCTTCTTCGAGCGCAAGCAGGTGTTCGGCGACAAAAGCGCGATAGCGATTCCGGTAGTCTTCGATATGGGGCGGGAGCGTGAAATCCATGTGCGGTATCAGGATACGCTTTTCGTTAGGACCAATCGCAAGAACCAACAAGAATCAGCCACGGAAACACACGGAAGCACACAGAAACTACAACAAGCGACGCAACCAACTAACGAATGGATTCATTTCAGTTCCTTGGATCTGTCCGTGTTTTCCGTGTGATTCCGTGGCCAATTCTGGCTTTTGATTTTTTATCCCCGTTTGTCCGCGTTTATCTGCGGTTCCAGCTCTGCTTTCGCCAACTCCCGCGCGCGGTCGCGGAGCACGAACTTCTGTATCTTCCCCGTCGCGTTCTTCGGCAGCTCGCCGAACTCGATCCGCTTCGGCGCCTTGAAGTGCGCCATGCGCTCGCGCGCGAAGGTTACCAGCTCGTCTTCGGTCGCCGCGGCCCCGGCCTTGAGCGTGACGAATGCAACCGGCACTTCTCCCCATTTCGGGTCCGGGCCCGCGACCACCGCGGCTTCCATCACCGCCGGATGGGCGCACAGCGTGCGCTCGACTTCGATCGAGGCGATGTTCTCCCCGCCCGATACGATGATGTCTTTCGCGCGGTCCTTCAGCTCGATATAGCCGTCGGCGTGCATCACCCCGAGATCGCCGGTCCTGAACCACCCGTCGGGGATCGCTTTGCGGGTGGCGACGTCGTCCCGATAGTAGCCCAGCATCACGTTGTTGCCGCGCAGCGCGACCTCACCGAGGGTCGTGGCGTCCGCCGGCACGTCCTTGCCGCTGGAATCGACGACGCGCAGCTGCTGCGAGATCACGTTGCCCACGCCCTGGCGCGCCTTGATCTGCGCCTGCTCGACGATCGCGAGCCCGTTCCACTCGCCGCGCCACTCGCAGATCGCGGCCGGGCCGAACGTTTCGGTGAGTCCGTAGAGGTGGGTGACCTCCATGCCGAGCTCGGCCATGCGCTGCAGGATCGCCGGTGTCGGCGGCGCGCCGCCTACCGCGACTCTCACCGGGCGCGGCAGCTTCGCGGCGCCCGCATCCCACGCCAGCATGATGAGCACCGTCGGCGCGCCGTTCAAGTGCGTGACGCCCGAATCCCGCAGGTGCTTCCACACCACGCCCGCATCGAGCCTGCGCAGACACAGATGCGCCGCGCCCGCGGCGGTCGCCCCCCACGTGAAGCACCAGCCGTTGCAGTGGAACATCGGCAACGTCCAGAGCAGTGTGCTGTCGCAATCGAGCCGGGTTTCCATGGCCATCGCAAGCGCCTGCAAATAGGCGCCGCGATGGTGATACATCACGCCCTTCGGTTTGCCGGTCGTGCCGCTGGTGTAATTGATCGAGATGAGCCCGCGCTCTTCGATCACCGGGCGCTGGGCCGGGCCGGAACTGTTGAGCAGGTGTTCGTACTGGTCGTCGGGACGGCCGGCGCGTATCAGGCGCAGACCGCTCACGCGTAGCGCGATGTCCTGGACTACGCTCTCGTAGTCGTAATCGTAGATCAGCACCTGCGCGCCGCTGTGCGCGACGATGAAGGAGAGGTCGCCGGCGGTGAGGCGCGTGTTGAGCGCGACCAGCACCGCGCCGGCGAACGGTACCCCGTAGTGCGATTCGAGCAGCACGTGCGTGTTGGGCGCGAGCACCGCGACGCGCCCGCCCTCGGCTACCCCCATGTTGCGCAGCGCCCCGGCCAACCGGAGGCAGCGGTCGAGGAATTCGTGATACGTGTAGCGGCGATCACCATCGATGACCGCTACACGGTCGGCAAAGACCCTGCCCGATCGCAACAGGAAGGAAGTCGGGGTCAGGGCCTCGAAGGACGCGCTCGCATTCACGTGTAGGGACCTCAAAACCGCAATCGGAACCGCAGATGAACGCAGAGAAACACAGATAATTCAGAATCTCAGACTTCAGCCACGAAAGACACAGAGATCACAGGCAAGACCCGCTTGGGTTTCATCCGCGTTTATCGGCGTTTATCTGCGGCTAAATCTTGTTTTCAGCTCTCGACGGTCGGTCCTGGCCCGCCAGCGCTTTGGGATTGGAAACCGCGAGCTTTTCCGCGGTCGTCCGGCGCAGGTGCTCGAGCATCGCGGCTCGCTCCGGGCCGTCGAACCGCCCGGCGCGGATCTCCCGCGCCAGACAGCGATTATAGCCCCGCAACGCATCGTGGAGCGCCTCGCCTGCGGCCGGTTCCGCGCGTTCGGCCAGGAGCTTGCAAAGGCGCCCGTGCTCGGCGCGAGCGGGCGCATCCCCCGCGTCGATTTCGCGCTGGGCGATCGCCATGGCGTTGGCGATCATCAGCCCGGCGTAGCGCGCCTCTTCCGGCAGCGCACCCAGGATCCCGGCGCTAAACGTAGCGCGGGCGATCGCCAGCAACTCGCTCGCATTGGGCCTGTCGTTCATGGTGTCGCCTCCGTCACGTCATCGGAAATTGCGGGCCATCGCGTCGGCGACCTGCGACCTTCACGGGTCGCATCCCCGGCTCCCGGGGCCCCTGCTCCGCCGCTCATGCCGCCTCCGTGAGGTTGAGTATCTCGAGCTCGAGCTGCCCGACGATGTGGCCGGTGAGCGCCAGCTCCAGCGAAGGTTCGGTTCCGGAAAGATGGCGTTCGAGCTGCTGCAGCGCGATCACTCCCCAGCGCAGGTGCGCCATGACCTGCCAGTAGATGAGGTCGCTGGTCGGCACGCGCCTGCCGGACGCACGCTCGTATTCCGGTACGAAATCTTCGAGGCTCGCGATGCCGCCGACGGTGAGATCGGGGCGCGCAAAACGCCAGCACCTCGCGCATATCCATCCGATGTCTTCCAGCGGATTGCCGTATGCCGGAAATTCCCAGTCGAGCACGCCCGCGAGGCGGCCGTTCTCCACCAGGTAATTGCCGGTGCGGTAGTCGCGGTGAATGAACGCCGTTTCTTCACGCTCCGGCGCGTTGATCTCGCACCAGCGCAACCCCCATTCCATGACCGGATGCGGCTCCGCTGCCGTGTCGAGGTAGCGGCGATAGTGCGCGATGTTGTCCCGGGCCAGCATCGTTCTCAGGAAACCGAGCTGCGGGTGAGGCGCCTTGACGTGGTGCAGGCGGGCGAGATTCGCGGCCAGCTCGCGTGCCAGCCCCGCCGGGTCCGGCACCAGTTTCGGGTCCCGCGTAACCTTGTGGCCCGCCGCCACCCCCGGCAGCCGTTGCATGATGAAAAACAACCGGCCGGTGACCGACGCGTCCTCGCACAGGTACAGCGGCTCCGGCGCGCACACGCTTGCGGCGTGGGCGACCTTCAATACCGCGAACTCCTGCGCCCGCGTCAGGCTATCGGGAACGGTCGCGCGCGCATCGGTGCGCAGGACCCAGCGCCGCGGCTCCCCATCGAGCGCCACGTCGAGTGCCCAGTTCTCCTGAACCGCCCCGCCGCTCATGCGCTCGAGAGCGACTATGCTGGCGCTGCGCGCCCCGGTTGCGCGCGCGATAAACGCCGCCAGGCGCTGGCGGGTCGCGGGTTCCCTCAGCTCATCAGGCATGGCATGAGCGCTTCCGTGCGCGAAGGGGAAAAGCAGGATTCAGCCACGGAAACACACGGAAGTACACGGACAGAACGGAGACCTGAAATAATTCCATTCGTTGGTTGGTTGCTTAGCTTCCTGTTTCTGTGTGCTTCCGTGTGTTTCCGTGGCTGAAATGATTTTGAATTTCAGGTTTGAATCTATCCGTGTTTATCTGTGTGTATCTGTGGCTGATTCCTGTTTTTCGCTATCAAGATAGTTCTAGTCGTTGGCTCTAAATGGCCGAGGCCGCGCGCAGTTTCGCGATCTCTGCACTGCCATAGCCCAGTTCGCGCAATATGCCCTCGGTGTGCTCGCCGACTGCCGGGACCGGATCCATCCGCGCTTCGAAGCTGGAAAACGTCGCCGGCGGCAGCGTCGCCGGCAGCGGTCCGGCGGGCGAGCCCATTTCGCGCCAACGGCCCCGCGCCTTGAATTGCGGGTGGTTCCACACCTCTTCCGGCGTGTTGATGCGGGCGTTGGCGATGCCCGCGGCGTCCAGCTTCGCAACGACATCCCCGGCACTCAACTCCGAAAAGACCTTGTTTATGATTGCGGTAATCTCTTCACGGCAATCATTGCGCTTGGAACTCGTGTCGTAGCGGGGATCGCGGGCGAGTGACGGCTGCCCCAGTACCTTGTCGCAAAACGTCGCCCATTCGCGTTCGTTCTGCAGGCCCAGCATCACGTTCTTGCCGTCACCAGCGAGGTAGCCGCCGTACGGAACGATCGTAGCGTGGTCCGGCCCGGTGCGCGGCGGCGCCGTTCCGCCGAAGTGTGTGTACAGAAGCGGATAACTCATCCACTCGCCGAGCGACTCGAACATGGTCACCTCGACGCGCCCGCCCCTGCCCGTGTTCTGCCGCTGGTAAAGCGCGGTGAGGATCCCCGAGTAAGCGTACATGCCGGTCGCGATGTCGGCGATCGAGATACCGACCTTGCTCGGCGTCTCGGCAGTACCGGTCACCGACAGGACCCCCGTTTCGCTTTGCACCAGCAGGTCGTAGGCCTTCTTGTGCGCGTACGGTCCGGAATCGCCGTAGCCGGATATGTCGCACACGATGAGCCGCGGATGGTTCGCCAGCAGCGGGGCCGCCCCGAGTCCGAGCCGTTGCGCCGCGCCGGGCGCGAGATTCTGGATGAATACGTCGGCGCGCGCGATGAGCTGCGCCAGGATTTCCCCGGCCTGCGGCTGCTTCACGTCGAGCGTGAGGCTTTCCTTGGAGCGGTTCAACCACACGAAATGCGAGCACAGGCCGTTCACCGTCCGGTCGTAGTCACGGGCGAAATCACCCCCGCCGGGCCGCTCGATCTTGATCACCCGCGCGCCGAGGTCGGCAAGCTGCCGCGAAGCGAACGGCGCGGCCACCGCCTGCTCCAGCGAGACGACGGTGATTCCGTCTAACGGGCGCACCTTGCTCTTACCCTCCTGCTCCAGGGCTGAACTTCCCGGGAAACGTCTGAACCAGTCAACGCAACCGCTCGCGGCCGGTCAGGCACGCATGGCGTCTGGCGACTCGTGTCGTCGATCATGTCGTAACCGATTGATTATGCCACTGCGTTCGTCAATCCGGGCGCACTATATAATGGTGCCGTGAAGGTTCATTGCGGCAGCAGCTAATGGAAGCTCTGAGAAAGGGGCCCTCATGTTCACTGAGGCCCCTTTGAATCCCCAATCTCAGCTGAAAAACCTCCTGGCACGTTGCGCCGAGGAGGTTTTCAGAGGTTACCCAATGCAAAGCGCGCCGCCCCTTGTGTGCGATTACGGGTGCGCATGTTGCGCGAGCCCTGCCCACGTTGACGCAAGTTGAGCTGGCAAGCATGAAGACACTCGTTTACGGCCTCGGCAAGAGCGGAACGACGCTGCTGCACAAGTGCATTCTGGACGGGATGCGTGCCCGGCTCGGCGCTGACGTCCTGTCGGTGTTCGAGCCGTTCGCGCGCAGGCCGGGCGAAAACGGCGGCTTTCTCTACGAGTTCAAGCGTTTGCCGCCGCTGCCGGAGCAGACGCATACGCTCGTAAAAGCGCTGCTGTCGTTCCAGGATCCTCCTAAAACCGGCATCGCGATGTCGCAGGTCATGGAAGCCTTCGAGGACTTCGACTCCAAAGTCTTCATCATGCGCGACCCCCGCGACCGGTGGATCAGCACCATTTTCTATCGTTGGTTCCACAACCACCAGAACCAGAATACCGAGGACTTCAAGCGGGCTCTCGAACTCGTTCGCTTCAAGGAAAGCCACCCTGACCTGCTGCCGTTCTACTGCATTTTCAGCACGGACCCGGTCTACAACGCGCGCTGGCAGCGCCGCCAGAAAGCACAACTGGCGAGACTGTCCCGGTTCGTCACCGCCGCCCGGGCCAGGGGCTGGTTCGTGATCGGCTACGAGGACCTGGTGGA
>CAZQJF010000041.1:0-12290 GCA_964593735.1 uncultured Streptomycetaceae bacterium
AGTGCAGCGCGGAGCTCGCCCGCGCGCGGGAGCAGGCGGGTGTGGCGCTGCACGCGTTTCCGGAAGTGGATCTCTTCAACGATCTCGATGAGGCGGCGGCGCTCACCCGGGCGCTCGACCTCGTCATTTCGGCGCCGACCTCGGTGAGCGTTCTTGCTGCCGCTCTTGGAGTCCCGACCTGGCAGATGAGCTACGGCGCGGACTGGCAGATCCACGGCACGGACCACAACCAGTGGTACCCGGCGATGACGCAGTTCAAGCGCGCCTGGAACCAGGAATGGAACGAGATCCTGGAACTGATCGCGGAAAGATTGAAGCTGCACGTTGCGCAGTCGGCGGACGGGCTGGAACCGCCGGGAGAGGGCCAGGCGATGAACGGCGAACTGACGCGCGGAGAAGCGTTATTGCGCGAGGACCGATTGCACGAGGCGCGGGCCTGCTTCGAGGGCTGCGTTGCCGGGGAGCCGCGGTCAGCCGCCGCATGGTTCGGCCTGGCGCGGGTGCTGCACGCACTGGACCGGTTGCAGGAGGCGGGCGAAGCTTGCGAGCGCGCCATTGCGCTCGGGCCCGGTCATCCGGATGCCGCGCTCCAGTTGGGCATCGTGCGCTATCACCAAGGCCGGCTCGAGGAGGCGGATGCCGCATATCGGCGGGTGCTCGACCTGCGGCCGGGGCATGTCGCGGCGCGGCTGAACCGCGGCCTCCTCGACTACCAGTCGGGCGACCTCGATGCCGCCATTGCCGGCTACGAAGCGGTATTGGCGGAATGGCCGGAGCATGCCAATGCCCGTCACAATCTGGGCCTGGCGCTGCTCGCCCGCGGCGACTTCGCGCGCGGCTGGCGCGAGTACGAATGGCGCTTCGACCAGGCGCTACTCGAAGACCGCGGGCGCAGCTTCCCGTTTCCGCGCTGGGAGGGCCAGGATCTCGCCGGCAAGACCATCCTCATCTGGAAGGAGCAGAGCGTAGGCAGCCAGCTCGTGTTTGCCGGCATGTTCCCCGATCTACTTGCGCGCGCGGGGTACTGCATCATCGAATGCACGCCCAAGCTGGTGCCGCTCTTCGCGCGCTCGTTTCCGGATTGCGACGTGGTGCCACGCACCGAGCCGCCTCATCCCTATACGCAGCACGGGATCGACTTTCAGTTACCCTCGGGCAGTCTTGGCCGCTGGCTCCGTACCGGGCTCGAAACGTTCCCGCGACACCGCGGGTATCTCAGGGCCGATCCGCAGCGCGTCGAGTACTGGCGGGAACGTTTGCGGGTGCTCGGCGCGGGTCCAAAGATCGGCTTCAGCTGGCGCAGTATCAATACCCGCGGCGAGCGGGCCCTCGCCTGCACGGCGATCGACCAGTGGGGCCCCATCCTGCGCACGCCAGGCGCGCGTTTCGTCTGCTTGCAATACGATGAGTGTTCCGCTGAATTGGAGGTCGCACAGAAGGAATTCGGTGTTCCCATCTGGCGCTTCAGCGACCTCGATCTGTTCAACGATGTGGACGAGACCGGCGCCCTCATGTGCGCGCTCGACCTCGTACTATCCGCACCTACCGCGATCACCGACCTGTCGGCCGGCCTGGGGGTGCCTACCTGGCAGCTGCATCACGCCACCGACTGGAAAATGCACAATGCCGCCTATCATCCCTGGTTTCCGGCCATGCGCCGGTTCCAGCGGCGCCTGCATCAACCGTGGGAAGAAGTAGTGGACGAGATCGCTGCGGAATTGCGGGGTTGGGTTGCCGGACGCGGGAGCTGAGGTGTCGCGGCGCTATCTCGGCATCATCACGGCGCGCGGCGGCTCGAAGCGCCTTCCAGGCAAGAACCTGCGCCTCCTCGCAGGGAAGCCTTTGCTGGTTCATACGATAGAAGCGGCGCGAGCTGCTCGCCGGCTCACGGCAGTCGTGGTTTCTACCGACAGCAGGGACCTTGCGCGCTGCGCCGCCGCTCATGGGGTAGACCCACAGGGCCTGCGTCCGGCCAGGCTGGCGCGCGACGAGAGCCCGGTCTCCGGCGCCCTGATGGACGCATTGGGGAAGTTCGAGCGCAACCATCCCGCCGTCGACGCGGTTGTGCTTCTGCAACCGACCTCGCCGTTCCGCAGCGGCCGGCACATCGACGAAGCTATCGCCGCCTTCGAGCGGCACGGGGCGGATACGGTGACCTCGGTGCGGCTCGCCAAGGATCATCCGTACTGGTCGTGGAAGAGAGCCGGGGGCACGATCCGTCCTTACTCTACGCTGCAAAAGATGATGTGGCAGCGCGGCGAGCTGCCGGACTCGTACGTCGAGAACGGCGCGGTGTTCGTCATCAAGCGCGCACTGGTGGCGCGGGGAAAGATCTACGGCAAGCGGGTGGTGCCGCTCATCATGGACGAGTGCGCCTCGATCGACATCGACACGCCGCTCGATTTTGCCTGGGCCGAGTTCGTCGACGCCAACCGGTTGCACCTCGAGTCCCGAGGCAAATGACGCGGAGGATCCTGGCCGTGACGGGAACGCGGGCCGAATACGGCTCGATGCGGCCGGTGTTCGCGGCTATCGCGGCCGCGCCCGATCTCCGGCTCGAGCTCATTGTCACGGCCATGCACCTCGCTCCTCAGTTCAAGGCCAGCCTGGCGGAGATCGAAGCTGACCGCTACGGGCCGCTGCACTACGTGGACGCGGGCGATTCGGCGGAATCCGGCGCAGCGATGGCGCGCGTACTGGGCCGTGCGACGGTGGCGATGACCGACGTAGTCGAGCGGGTGCGCCCCGACTTCGTGCTGCTGCAGGGTGACCGCGGCGAAATGCTGGCGGCGGCGCTGGCGGCGGCTCACCAGAATGTAGCCGTCGTGCACATGTCGGGCGGCGACGCGAGCGGCTCGATCGATGAGCCCATACGCAACGCGATCTCCGCCTTCGCGCACGTTCATCTCACCACCTGCGCGCAGAGCAGCGCGCGCCTCTACTCCCGCGGCGAGCCGGCCGGCCGGGTGTTCGAGGTCGGAGAGCCCGCGCTCGACGTCATCAGGTCCATGGAGGCCGTGGGCGCCGAAGAACTGGCGCGCGAGTTCGGACTCGATCTCACCCGGCCCATCGTGATCGCCACACAGCATCCAGTCACAACCGAGGCCGGCGACGCCGGCACCCAGGTCACCGAAACGCTGGAAGCCCTCGCCGGGCTCGGGCTGCAGACGGTGTTCACCTATCCCAACACCGACGCAGGCGGTGCGGCTATCGTGCGGGTGTTGCAGTCGTACGCCGGCCGGCCGTTCCTGCGCGTCGTGCCCCATCTGGGATCGCGCAAGTACCTGAGCCTTATGAAAATCGCGGCGGTGATGGTCGGGAATTCCAGCAGCGGAATCCTGGAGGCGGCTTCCTTCCGCCTGCCGGTGGTCAATATCGGGACGCGCCAGCACGGCCGCACCCGGGCGTGCAACGTCATCGAAGTGGGGTACAGCCGGGACGCGATAGCCGAGGCGGTTCGCTTCGCGTTGGGCGACCCGGATTTCAGGCAGGCGCTGGCAGGCTGCGTCAATCCGTACGGGGACGGCCATACCGCCGACAAGACGGTGGATCTGTTGCGGCGGCTCAACCTGTCGGGGACGCTGCTCGCAAAATGGCTGCCATCCCGCGAGCCGTTGCTGCAAGGCGTGCAAGGGACGTAAAGTAAGCTGGCAGAAGGAGAATATGACAGGAGATAAACCCCGATGAACGCAGATAGACCCAGAATTGAAGGCGGGGCCATCCAAAGAAAACAACGCATTGGATTGGTCGGCGGCTGAGTGGATTTCCGCGTACTCACGGCAACAGGCGACGACGGCCGGCGGTGGTCGGAGCTGGTACGGCTGCTTCCTGCGGAGCTGCGCGATCTGCATTTCCTGCCGGAGTACGGCCTCATTTACCGGGAAACCTACGGTCACGAGCCGCTCCTCGCGTGCGTCACCAACGGGCGCAGATACGCGATCCTGCCGTTCGTCAAACGCCGGGTGAACGCGCTGCCGTTTCTTGCGGAACAGCGCATCGAAGAGCCGTTCTTCGATGTGGCAAACGCCTACGGCTACGGGGGGCCGGTATGCCCCGACCCGGACAGCGCCGGGGCGACTGACCTGCTCGCGCGCTTGGACGAGCACTTCCGTGCATGGTGCCTGAGTGAGCGCATCGCGGCCGAGTTCTGCTCGCTCCATCCGCTTCTGGCCAATCAGGAGCTTGTCGCGGCGTGGCCGGGCGTCGAGGCGCGCGTCGAGAAGCGCGTAATCTACCTGGACCTCGCGCTCTCCGAGGAAGCGCTGTGGCAGGCCGTGAATCGCGGCCACCGCAGCAGCATCCAGCGGGCGCGCCATGCAGGCGTGCGCGTGGATCGGGTGGCGGCCGATGCGGCAAACCTCGCCGAGTTCGCGCGCCTGTACGCAATGACGATGGACCGGCATCGCGCGGCGGACCGGTGGTACTTTCCGGAAGACTACTTCCGGAACTGCGCGCGATTTCTCGGTGACGAACGAGTCGCGTTGTTCTTCGCCCGAGTCGAGCAGGCGGTTGCTTCGGCCTACCTCCTGCTGCATGATGCCGGAATCGCCTACTACCATTTCGGCGGCTCGGACAACGCGTTCTTTTCCCTGCGGCCGAACAATCTGCTGCTCTACGAAACGGCGCTATGGGCAAAACGGGCGGGCAACCGCATCTATCATCTCGGTGGAGGCGTGACGGCGGACGAAGGCGACAACCTGCTGCGGTTCAAGTCGGGTTTCGGAGGCAAGGCCGCCATGCTCTTCACTTATGGCCGTATCCATGACCGCGCCGCATACGCGCGGTTGTCTGAGCTCAAGATGAGCCACGAGCGCGCGAGGCCCGGCGGGCCGGTGAATTCCGGCTATTTCCCCCTTTATCGCAGGTAGGTTTCGTTCCCATGCATCTCGAATCGGCAGATTTCGACTTCGCGCGCCCCGACACCACCGTCGTGATCGCCGAGGTCGGCGTCAATCATAACGGCGATCCGGCGCTCGCCCGGCGCATGGTCGACGTCGCTCGCGAGGCCGGGGCCGACGTGATCAAGTTCCAGGCCTTCAAGTCGGAAAAGGAGATCAGCCGTTACGCGCCGAAAGCCCTGTACCAGGAGCAAACCACCGGCGCGGAAGGCGGCCAGCTCGAATTGTGCAAGGCGCTGGAGCTCTCCGGCGAGACATTGCGGTCGCTCAAGGAGTATTGCGCGCGGATACGCCTGCCGTTCCTGTGCACGGCGTTCGATTTCGACAGCGCGGATCTGTTGTGCAACGAGCTCGCGGTTTCGGCGATGAAGATCGGCTCCGCGGAGGTGACCAACATCCCGTTTCTCGATTACATCGGATCGAAAGGAATCGGCGTAATTCTTTCGACGGGCGCGAGCACGCTGGCCGAAGCAGGCGCCGCGGTGGCGGTGTTGCGGAAGGCGGGCTGCCCGGAGCTGGTTCTCCTGCATTGCGTGTCGAGCTATCCCGCGCCGGTAGAGCAGGCGAACCTGCGTGCCATGGCGACGCTCAGGCGGGAGTTCGGGGTGCCGGTGGGATTCTCCGATCACACTCCCGGTATCGAGGCCGCCATCGCCGCCGCGGCGCTCGGCGCGTGCGCCGTCGAGAAGCACTTCACCACCGACCGCAAGCTGCCGGGGCCGGACCATCTCGCCTCGGTCGAGCCGCACGAGTTGAAGGCGCTGGTCACCGGCGTGCGGGGGGCCAATCGCGCGCTGGGCGATGGAACGAAAGTGCCCGCCCCATGCGAGCTGGCGAACCTGCCGTTGATCCGCAAGAGCCTGGTCGCCGCTCGCGATCTGTCCCCCGGCACCGCGCTTACCCGCGACATGATAGAGATCAAGCGGCCGCAGGGCGGAATCGAGCCGGCGGAGCTCGGCAAGCTCCTCGGGCGCAGGCTCAAGGCCGCGGTGAAGGAAGACAGGCCGATCAGGTGGGACGACATCGCGTGACGGCTGCGGGCAACCTCACGGGAGGGACCGGGGATATTTACGATGCGCTCGCGCCCCACTATCGCGAGTATGCGCGGAGCAAGGAGGCGTACCTCGCGGCGGTGGACCGTTTTATTTTGCAGCATTGTCCGGGACGGGTCGAGGCGCTGCTGGATGTGGGGGCGGGCGACGGCGTGCGCGGCATGGGGCTCGCGCGCGAGCTCAAGGCGAAACGCGTCGTGCTGTGCGAGCCCAGCCGGGAGATGGCGGTCCATTGCCGGAAGCTCGAACCTCACGCGGTGTGGGAAGTGCCCGCGGAGGAGCTGCCGCAGAACGAGCCGCCGTTCGACGTCATCGTCTGCCTGTGGAACGTGCTCGGGCATCTTTCCGACGGCCGGCGGCGCGTAGCCGCATTGAAGGCGATGAAAGGGCTGCTCACTCCCGCCGGCGCGGTATTTCTCGACGTCAACAACCGCCACAACGCGGCGGCGTACGGATGGTTGAAGGTGCTCGGCCGCCGGTTCGCGGATTTTCTCTCGCCGGACGAGCGGCGGGGCGACGCGGCGTACGAGTGGAAAGTCGGCGGCCTGAGCCTGCCCGGGATGGGGCATCTGTTCACGCCGGGGGAGATCGAGGGCATGATCTCGGAAAGCGGAATGCGCGTCACGCGCCGGCTCGCGGTGGACTACGCGACGGGCGAATACTCCGTCTCGCCGTTCCGCGGTCAACTGCTGTATCAGGCGGCGCACTAGCGCGAGGGGGGAGCGCTTGGGCTGGGACGAGGTCTGGGAGCGGGTATTCCGCGAGCGCGAATGGGGCCGGTATCCGCCGGAAGAAGTGGTGCGCTTCGTCGCGCGGAATTTCTATGGGGCGCCGGACCGGTTGGCGGTGAGCATGCTCGAGATCGGCTGCGGGCCCGGCAGCGGCACGAGCTGGCTCGTCGCGCGCGAGGGCTTCGGCTTGACCGGCATCGACGCCTCGCCGACCGCGGTCGAGAAGGCGCGCAAGCGATTTGCCGAGGAGGGCCTGCGGGGCGAATTCGTGGTGGGTGCCGTGGACCATCTGCCGTTTCCCGACGCGAACTTCGACGCGGTGATCGACGTCGTGTGCCTCGCCTGCAACTCGGAGGAGGAAACTCGCGCGATCATCGGCGAGGTGCGCCGCGTGCTCAAGCCGGGCGGCCGCCATTTCTCGCTCACGCCCCGCAGCGGCTGCTGGGGGGATGAGGTGGGAGAGCGCATCGACCGCACGACGCTGCGCGAAGTGAGGGAAGGCCCCTTCGCGGGTCTGGGCAAGACCCGATTCGCCACGCGCGAGAGCCTGGTCGAGCTGTATGGCGGGTTTCGCGAGCTTGTGCTGGAGTACACCACGCACTCGGCTGAAAATGGAGCGCGGGAGATCGCGCACTGGATCGTGACTTGCCGCAAGTAACGTTATGCCGCTCACCTTGCCCACGGAATTGCAGAGGCTGATCGTAGGCCCGCACCAGACGATACGCGACGCCATGCGCGTGATCACCGACAACTGGCGCGAGGTCGCGCTCGTTGCCGATGACGGCGGCCGTGTCGTGGGAACGGTGACCGACGGTGACATCCGCCGCGGTCTGCTCTCGGGGCTGGGACTCGATGCGCCGGTCACCAAGGTGATGACGGCCGAGTACACGCATGTCGGAGCGGACGCCGATCGCGCGAGCGTCCTCGATCTCATGAAGGCGCGCCGCATCCGGCACGTTCCCGTACTGGACCGGGAGCGGCGCCTGGTGGGTGTCCACTTCCTGGAAGCGTTGCTCGGAACCTCCGACAAGCCCAACAGCGCCGTCATCATGGCCGGCGGGGAAGGCCGGCGGTTGAGGCCCCTCACCGACAGGTTGCCCAAACCCATGGTGCATGTGGCAGGCCGTCCGATCCTGGAGCGCATCGTGCTGCAGCTCGTGGGCTACGGCATCAAGCGCATTTACATCTCGGTCAACTACCTGGCGGAAGTCATTACCGAATACTTCGGCGACGGCAGCCGCCTGGGCTGCAGCATCGCCTATCTGCGGGAATCCTCGCCGCTGGGCACGGGAGGCCCGCTGTCGCTGTTGCGCGAGCGCCCGCAGCATCCGCTCGTCGTGATGAACGGCGACCTCGTCACGCAGGTGGATGTCGCCAGGCTCCTGCAGTTTCACTACCGCGAACAGGCGGTCGCCACGCTCGCGGCGCGCCATCATCAGATCGAGATCCCGTTCGGCGTGGTGAGCCAGCGCGACAACCGGTTGCTGGAGCTGACGGAAAAGCCCTCGCCGCACTACCTGGTGAATGCCGGCATCTACGTGCTGGAGCCCGAAGTGCTGCCGCTGGTGCCGGCCGACACCTTCTTTCCCATCACTTCGCTGTTCGACGTGCTGCTCGCCCGCAAGCAGCGCGTGGCGGTGTACGCGATCGAGGAAGACTGGATCGATGTCGGCCAGCGCGAAGAGCTTCACCGCGCGCGGGGTGAGGACGCCGGTGGTTCCTAGAACCCATCTCAAAAACCAGAAACAGACGTAGGGCATGAGGGGAGAGCGATAGCGAGGGGTCCATCCCCTCATATTGTTACGCACCTTGGTCGAGAGGCGCTGTCGGGCACACGGATGGTACGCCATTCCATGCTCACCGCTCTCGTACAGCTGGTGGAAGAGTACTCGCACCGCCTTCACTCTCCTGCCATCCGGTCGTCTTGACCGAAACGCGCACCGCCTGCCTGACTCTTGCGCGGAACTCCCGCTCGTTCCACGACTCGAGCGCCCTCAACTTGATCAATTCCGGCACGGTCAGCTTCAAGTCGCCGTGCTCGATCACGACCGTGGTCCCCGGCGCACCGGTTTCCTGCGCGCGCAGACTGCGGCCTTCTCGTTTCAGATCTCCAAATGCCGCCTGAAACAAGCCGGAATACTCGTACGGCCGGTATCGCCTCCCGTTGGCGTCGAGATCGGCGGTCCTGTCGTCGATCAGGAAATGGGTCCCGCGCTCGATTTCGGGGGTAACGCGGAAGTGCTCGATCAGCGCAACCTGCTTGTACCAGTCTTTCTGAAAAGCGACCCACGTATGTATGGCGCCCGCCGTGAACAAGACGACCAGCAGCGCATGAACCAGGTTCTGTCCCCGTTTCTTCAAGGCCAGCCGGGGCAGGGCGACGAGCATGAACGCGGCGCCCAGCGGCGTGAGCAACTCGTGTCGGCTGTCCCAATCCTCCGCGGCAGGAACCTTGCCCACGGCGAGGTAGGGGAACACGCCGGCCACGAAGAATACGATCCCCGCCACCAGCAGCAACCAGGCAGAGTGCCGGGTAGCGCCGCTGGACGTGCGGGTATCGAGCCTGGCGATCAGTCTTGCGCCCAGTATGGCCATGATCGCAGCCGGGACGATGAAGATCGGCGAAATCAGGAACGAATCCACGAGGGGGTAGATGAATCCGCCGAAGAACGCGTTGTCGATGAACGAAAACGCCTCGAGGGCACTGCCGGCCGTCACGCGGTTGTACCCGCGAAACCCTCCGTACGGCTCGTAGAAAACCAGCTTGAGCGCCCAGAACACGACCGGCAGCAGGAGAAAATCCAGATGACGAAGCACGAAGCTCCGCAGCGCCGCGACAGTCCTCAACCTGGATCTTTCATGGTATGCAATATAGATCGGAACGACTATGTAAAAGACCAGCAATGAGTGTGTGAGAAAGGAAGCAAACAGAAATACCAGGGACGCGAATCTCAAGGCCGGAATACGCCTGTCCAGGTAAACGGCGGCCAGCCACAATCCGACGAAGAACAGCGCGTAGCAGACGGAGGTCCGCGATGCCATGATCGAAATTCTCGCGCTGTTCGATGGAAACAGCACAAACAGAAGGACCAGCAGCAGCGCGGTCTTGCGGTCGATCTCAACCATCCTTCCCAGGATGCCGTACAGGCAGATCGCGGCGGCCAGATAGCTCAGGAAAACCAGGATCCGGTAGGCGGGAATCCCGATGCTGTCGAGCGCGTGATGGTAGTAGCCGAAAAGAGGAAGGCCGTATGCGCGATACAGTTCCGCGATGCCGGCGGGGGAGCCGCCGACGATCAGCCAATCGTCCCAGTAGACGCCGGTGTTCAGCAGCATCAAGCCGTGGGCGAGCACGTAGATGCCGAGCACTGCGAGCAGATCGGTCTTCGTCATGCGTTCGCGCATGGCGTATTCCCGGCCCGGTCTCAGGCCAGGTGCGCGCTGCTGGGCAGGCTGATGATGCGCCGCTCCAGGCTCTCGGCAACGCCGAGATCCATGCGCGGACAGTCCCGGTACATCGGCAGCCGGTGCATCAGGCGCCACGCGGGCCGGGCGCCGAAGCCCTGGTCGTTGAGCGCCTTCAGGACGGCGTCACGCGCGCCGGCGTCGTCGGCCTCGAGCAGGAGCGTGTTGAGCCAGTAGTTGCTCTCCGCGAATTCCGGCGCCTCGAACATGCGCGCGCCGCGAAATTCAGCGAATCCCCTGATGTACCGGGCCGCCAGTTCCCTCTTGCGCCGCAGGAGCGCCGGAAGCTGCTCGATCTGCGCCAGCCCGAGCGCGGCGTTCAAGCTGGGCAGGCGGTAGTTATAGCCGACCTCGTCATGTATGAATTCCCACCCGGAGCCGGAGGCGACCCGCGCGGTCGTGGTCAGGTGCCGCGCGGCACGCGCCAGCTCCGGTGAATTGGTAAGCACCGCGCCGCCGCCGCCGGTGGTCACGATCTTGTTCCCGTTGAAGCTCAGCGCCCCGGCGACACCGCGGGTACCCGTATGCTCGCCCCGATATCGGGATCCGAGGGACTCCGCGGCGTCCTCCACCAGCGTGAGCCTGAACTCGCGGCAAACGCCTTCGAGCCCATCGAGGTCGGCTGGATGGCCGAAGGTGTGCATAGGGACTGCGGCATGGATGCGCCGCCCCGTCGCGCGGTTGTGGCACGCGCCGTTTCTCATCTCCGCCGTACGCTCCAGGTGTTGCGCGAGCTTGCGGGGATCGAGCCCAAGCGTGGCCGCGGCTGCGTCGGCGAAGTGAGGGATCGCGCCGCAATAGCTGACGGCGTTCGCTGTCGCGACGAAGGTCAACGCCGGCACGATGACTTCGTCGTTGGCCGCGACGCCGGCAATCTTCAGGCACATGTGCAGCGCGGCGGTGCCGTTTACGGTGGCGACGGCGTGCCTCGCGCCGGTAAATCCGGCAAGCCGGGCCTCGAATTCGTCCACGTACTCGCCCGCCGTGGATACCCAGCCGCTGTCGAGGCAGTGTTTGAGATACGCCCATTCGTTGCCCTCGAAACTGGGCTCGTGCAGCGGGATAGCCGCGCGCGCCGGCAGGCAGCCCCGCACCCGCTCTACTATCGCCTGCGCGAAATCGGTGTCAGCCATCTCAGAAGCGGGCGGGAACCGCCAATGGCCGCCCATCCTCATCTCGCTCTTGCGCTGACCTCCCCTTCCCCCTTGATGGGGGAAGGTCGGGATGGGGGTGAGGATACTGGCCGCCGACGAAACCCAAGAACAATTTAGCCGCAGATAAACGCAGATACACGCAGATAGCACCAAGACCACAATCAGACTGAATACGGAACTGCTGATCGGTGTTTTCCCGCTTCATCGGCGTGTCCGTGGCGGCGACATTGCGTTTCGTTCCGAGGTTGAACTCATCCGCGTTTATCTGCGTGTATCTGCGGCTAAATTGTCTTGCTACAGCGTGTAGTTTCCGGGCTTGTAGCGGGCCAGGTTGGACCGGTCCGCGAACCAGGCGATCGTTTCCTCGAGCGCGCGGCGCAAGCCCTCGCGGCCTGCGAAGGCCGGCTCCCATCCCAGGAGCCGCATCGCCTTGGCATTCCCGCCGCACAGGCGCTCCACTTCGCTCCCTTCCGGCCGCACGCGCTGCGCCTCGGTCACGATTTCGATGTCGGCCTGCATGAGCCCGGCTATCAACCGGGCGGTCTCTCCGATTGAGATTTCATGACCCGTGGCGATGTTGATTACCTCGCCTGCCGCCTCTGCCGCATCCATGGCGGCGCAGTAGGCCCGCACCGTGTCCCGGACGAAGCAGAAGTCCCGCGTGGGATGGAGCGAGCCCAGCGTGATGCGCTTCGCGCCGGAGGCGATCTGCGTAATGATGGTGGGGATCACCGCGCGGGTGGACTGGCGCGGACCGTAGGTGTTGAAGGGGCGCAGCACCGTGACCGGCGTGGCAAACGACGCGTGGAACGACAGCGCCAGCTGGTCGGCGGCGGCCTTGGTTGCCGCGTACGGAGACTGCGGGTGCACCCGGTGCTCTTCCGCGATCGGCACGGACTGCGCGGTGCCGTACACCTCGCTGGTCGAGGTATGGATCAGCCGCTCGACGCCGATCTCGCGCGCCGCCTGCAGGACGTTCAAGGTGCCCTT
>CAZQJF010000042.1:0-1695 GCA_964593735.1 uncultured Streptomycetaceae bacterium
TAGCCCGCGAGCGGGGAGGATAGGAAGATCGCCAGGTTGGCGAGCTCCTCGGGCTCCCCAAAGCGGCCCGCCGGGATGTTCTCTTCCGAAAATTTCCGCCGATCTTCCTCAGTAGGGTGAAATCGCACGATCTGCTCGCTCATGATGCGTCCGGGCTGGATGGAATTGATGGTGATGCCGTGCTTCGCCATCTCGCGCGACAGTCCCTTGGCCCAGGCGTGCACGGCGGCTTTCGCCGAGTTGGCGGCGTTGATGCCGCGCGGCTCCGAAGAGCCGGTGATGTTGATGATGCGTCCCCAGCGCCGCGTGACCATGCCGGGAACCACTGCGTGTGATAGCTCCCGCAAGCGGATGAAGTTCACAAGCAGGCCTTCCGCCCACTGCTCCTTGGTCGCCTCGAAGGGATAAGGCCTGCTGCCGCCGGCGGCGTTTACCAGGATATCGATGCTGCCGAGCGCCTTCGTTGCCGCCTCCGCCAGCTTCTCGGCGGAACCCTCCTGATACAGGTCGGTTTCCAGGATCAGCGGCTCGCCGACACGGGCGGACACGATGTCGCGGGCCAGCTCTTCGAGCAGGTTGACCCGCCGCGCGGTGATCGCAAGCTTGACGCCTTCGCGTGCCAGGCCGAGGGCGATGGCGCGGCCGATGCCGCGTGACGCGCCCGTGACCAGCGCGGTCTTGCCCTTGAGTTGCAGTTCCATATGTTGAGTGTGGCGGTCTGCGCCAAGCCACACTTATCATGACAGAAAGCGAGCATGATACAGCCTGTCGGCTCGGCGGCAACCAAGGGCGACCATCAACTCCGTCACACCGGTAATTTATGAGCAAGACTCCGACAGGCTGCGCGATCATCACCACCCTCAAATTCGGCGGCTACCAGAAGCCGGCTTCGATACACAACCGCGCGGCGGCGCGCTTCGGCGAGCTCCTGGAGAAACGGCTGGGCGCGGCGCTCGAATTCAAGCTGATCGGCAGCATCCTCGACGATCTGGGACGTCCATCGGGCGATCTGCCGGTCATGGTGGAGAGCGGCGAACTCGACTTCTGCTATATGTCGACCGTCCGCTTCACGAAGGCGGCCCCGGAATTGAGGCTTCTGGAGCTGCCGTTCGTTGTCAAGAACCGCCAGGCCGCCTACCAGGCGCTGGATGGCGTCTACGGGGATCTGGTAAAGCGCCGCATACAGGAGAACTCGCCGTTTCGGGTGCTCGGATTCTGGGACAACGGGTTTCGCCACCTGTCGAGCAGCGTGGGGCCGATCCGCAAGCCGGAGGATTGCCGGGGCTTGCGCATCCGCACGCAGATGAGCGCGCTGCACGGGGAGTCCTTCCGGGCGCTCGGCTTCGAGCCGATGGCGGTCGACATCAAGGAGTTCACGGAGGGCATTGCGAGCGGGCGTTTCCAGGCGCAGGACAACCCGCTCACCAACATCTACAACTTCGGGGTGCACAAGTTCCAGCGCTATATCACGCTAACGGGCCATTTCTTCGGCGCCTCCGCAATGATCTGCAACGAAGCGCAGTACCAGGGCTGGCCGCCGGAGGTGAGAGCCGCCGTCGACGCCGCGGCTCCCGAGGCGACCGCTTTTCAGCGCCGCCTTGCAGCGGCGGAGGACGCGGAGATGCTCACTAAATTCGAGTCCTCCGACGCCGAGATCGTCCAGCTCACCGCTGCCGAGCGTGCGGCGTTCGTTGC
>CAZQJF010000042.1:1795-3585 GCA_964593735.1 uncultured Streptomycetaceae bacterium
AAGGATCAAGTGAAAGGCTCGGCGAAAGACATCATCGGCAAGGCACAACAGAAGGCAGGAAAACTTACCGGCAGCAAGAAGCATCAAGTGAAGGGGCTGGGGAAGCAGGTGGCCGGAAAGGCGCAGAAGGCTTATGGGGATGTTCGCAGCGCGGCCGACAAGGCCGAACGGGGCCGTTGAGCTAGTCCTTTCGGCGCATGCGAATTGAAAACGAATGTCGTCGTTCCGTTACGCATTGACATAGAGAAACCCGCTTCATGCCGAGTTTTACTCCGATGGGAACTTGAGGGCACGTAAAAAGTCTCTTTTTGGGAGCTCCCTCAGGGCGCTTTGCACAACCTCTGCAAGTTCGTATCTCACCTCAGGAGAAAATTTACATGACTACTAAAGATACAAAACCGAAAGACGCGAATCGTGACCCGATAACCGGTGAGCCAGGCGCCCACCCTGTAGGCACCGGCCTGGGAGCTGCCGCAGGCGGCATGGCCACTGGCGCCGCGGTGGGAACCGTGGCCGGTCCGGTAGGCACGGCAGTTGGCGCGGCCGTAGGCGCGGTGGTCGGCGGTCTCGCCGGGAAAGCGGCCGCCGAAGCGATCGACCCCACGGTCGAGGACGCCTACTGGCGGAAAAATTATGTGCACGAGCCGTACTATGAGAAAGGCGCCAGCTACGACGAGTATGCCCCCGCGTACAAGACCGGTTACGAGGGCCGTTCGAAGTTTTCGGGCCGCACCTTCGAGGAGGTCGAGCGCGACCTGGAGTCGAATTACAACCGGAACAAGGGCGCTTCGAAGCTGCATTGGGAAAAAGCCAAGCCGGCTGCGCACGCGGCGTGGCATCGCGACCGCACCAGGTAACTGACGGAACCAGGAGTTACAGGACGAGGGCCGCATCGGTTGATGCGGCCTTTGTTTTTTTTGCTGGGTTAGTTCGATCGGTATGAAGTGAACTTGAGCGTGAACCGGCTGCCTCCGTGAGGAGCATCGTCCAGGCGTATCGTCCAGCCCAAATGCTCGGCAACGCGCTTCACGATGGAAAGCCCCAGGCCCGATCCTGTGTACGAATTGTCAGACCCTCGAACGAAAGGCTCAAAGAGTCGCCTGCGCACCTCGTGCGGCACGCCAGGTCCCGTGTCCTCGATCACCAGAGCGTCGGGCCCGAGCGCGACACGCACCGAACCCCGTTGCGTAAAGTGGCAAGCATTGCGAAGCAGATTGCTGACCGCAATCGCAGCCAGATCGGGGGCCGCATGCACCCACACGTCATCCGGTGATTCGAATTCGAGTGCGACCGGTTTACCATCGAGCAATGGACGACAGCGTTCGATTTCCTGCTCGACGAGCCCTCGCAACGCCAGCACGCTGGACTGGATACTCTCAGGGGCGCGCGCGAGTTGAAGCAGCGCGCTAACGCGCACCGAAGTTTCGGCCGAAGTGCGGCGGATGCGCTCCGCCGCCGCCCACAAATCCGGATACTCTGCGAGGCGCGCCGCCAGGAGCTCGGCTGCACCGAGAATGACGGTCAGGGGCGTGCGAAGCTCGTGACTTACATCAGCGGTAAAAAAGCGCTCGCGCATAAGGACGTTCGCCAGCTGCGTCGTCCGGGCCTCGAAAGCCCGGGCGAGCACGCCAATTTCGTCGGCCGCGGCGAACAACCCCGGATGGATCGTCAGATCGTCTCGCTGCACTGCCTCGGCGAGCGTGGTGAGCGGCGCAATGATGCGATTTGCCGATGCGCGTGCGATCGCCAGCGCGAGCAACACGCCGGAGAAGAAAGCGATCCACAACGCA
>CAZQJF010000042.1:3685-12240 GCA_964593735.1 uncultured Streptomycetaceae bacterium
CGCCGGCGCAGGCTGTTCTCAGCTTGCATCGGGATCGATCAGGCGATAGCCCACGCTGGGGATGGTCATCAGCACCGGTCGGGCAAACGGCTTGTCCAGAGACTGGCGCAGAGCGTGTATATGAGTGCGTAGCGCATCGCTGGAGGGCCGCTCGTCGCCCCAGAGCTCGTGCTCCAGTGCTTCCCTTGTGACGATGGCAGGGCTTGCGCGCATGAGCGCGGCCAGGATGCGGTATCCCATCGGAGAAAACTCCAGTCGACGCCCCTCGCGCGTCGCCTCGTACGTCGCCGGATCGAACTGAAGCGCGCCGACGCATAGCGGCGCATTGCCCATGCGGCGGCGGCTGCGTCGCACCAGCGCCCTCAGGCGTGCATCGAGCTCGGCCAGGGAGAAGGGCTTCACAAGATAGTCATCCGCACCCGAGCGCAATCCCATCACCTTGTCCTCGACGGTGTCGCGCGCGGTCAGCATGAGCACAGGAGTGTCGCGCCGAAATTCCTCGCGCAGGCGCCGGCACAGCTCGAGACCGTCGAGACCGGGCAGCATGAGATCCAGAACAATCGCGTCGTGGTCGCGGTCAGCGGCGAGGGCAAGGCCCGCGAAGCCGTCGCGGGCGCTGTCGAGAGTGTAGCCCAGAGGCTCGAGATAACCGTACAGGTTCGCCAGGATGTCCGGGTTGTCTTCGACGATGAGGACACGGGGTCCCGCTGTCTGAGTGGACTTTTCTGTCACAGCGCAATTGTAATGCGGGTTGATGTTAACGCTTTGTTAACGCGGGATCAGGCAAGATGCCGATGATCCTGACGCGCTTGCTGGACGTGTCGTACATTTTTGCGCTGCTCCAATCAGTAGCTTCGGGCCCTCTACAGCCGAATTTGTTTGGTCACATCATGCGTGTCTGTGGTGCGATTCTTGTCTTGGCCGCTTGGTGGTTTTCCGATTTTGCAGGTGCGCTCGTCCTGGTTGGCTTTTGGTTCGCTTTTTGGGTTGCCTCAACGGCATGGGTCACCGGCCCCGATATTTTGATCTGGTTCCTTGGTGATTACTCACATGTGTCGGCGTGGAAGAATGTAGCTGAACTTGTATGTCGCATAAGCCTCCTGTCCTATGCGCTATGGGAGGTGTGGCGTCGGTTTGGTCCGTGGCCCGTCGCAATAATACTACTCGCCATTTTCCTGCTCACCTTTGTACCGCTTGCGGTCCTCGGCGCTAAGTCTTTCTCGTTCTCTCAGCCCCGCAGGTCAATGAGGCGTAAGAGGATGCGTACATGACACTATGAGGGGGATTTTCTCATGCGTTCCTACGTTCGCGCCGCTCGGCGCATTTTGACACGGCCCCCTGAGGATCATCGCGCCACGCCGGCGGCCCTGCTGACGGTCAGCCTGATCGTCCTGTCGACATTGACCCGCTTCGCGCTGGCGTTCCACCCGAATACAGGGCCGATTGGAATCAGCGACGCCGTAGCCGCTTTTGCGCTGGGTTTCCTGTTCGACGCGATCGTCGCGATATTTGTATGCGCTCCGCTGTTTTCAATGCTCATGCTGGCGCCCGATCGATGGTCGGCCAGCCGAGCATGGCGCGTTTTCGTCATGCTGCTGTGGGCGGCAATCTTTTACGGCTTGACGTTGGTGGCGGTCGCCGAGTGGCTGTTCTGGGACGAATTCGGCGGCCGTTTCAACTTCATCGCGGTCGACTACCTGCTCTACACGCACGAAGTGTGGCAGAACATACGCGAGAGCTATCCGGTCGGCACCGTGCTGCTCGTGCTCGCACTGCCGGCATTCATCGTGACGTTCCTGCTGTGGCGCCGGCTGTGGACCGCGACGGCTGCAGCAATGCCGGTGCGGAGGCGGCTCGCCTGGTTCGCCGCCGGCATGCTGCTCGTCGCCGTGCTGGGCCGTTATGCCGACAGCGACTACCGCGAATTTTCGCCGCGCGATTCGGCCAACGAGCTGGCCGGGAACGGCGCGTTCCAGTTTTTCGCGGCCAACCGGCGTAACGAGCTGCCCTTCGAGAGGCATTACGCGGCAATCGAGCCCGCGCGCGCATTGCAGATTACGCGCCGGGAGCTGGAGATCGCCGACCAATCGCCCGCGAGCATCTTCGGCGAAGGCGTAGAGCGCCTGGTGCCCGCGAGGGCCGCGCCCGCCCGCGCCCCCAACGTGGTGCTGATCAGCATCGAAAGCATGGGCGCCGAATTTCTCGGCAGCTACGGCAACGGGAAGGGATTGACCCCGTACCTCGACCGCGTGGCGCAGGAAAGCCTCTGGTTCAGCAACGTGTACGCGACCGGGAACCGCACGGTCCGCGGTCTCGAAGCGCTTACGCTGGCGTTGCCGCCCACGCCCGGGCAATCGATCGTGCGCCGGCCGAAGAACGAAGGACTGTTCACCCTCGGCAGTGTCCTGGAGGACAACGACTACGAGGTGTATTACGCCTACGGGGGCTACGGCTACTTCGACAACATGAACGCCTTTTTCGGCGCCAACGACTACCACATCACCGACCGCACCGACATCGGGCGCGACAAGATCCATTTCGCCAACGCATGGGGCGTGGCGGACGAAATCCTGTTCGACCATATGCTGCAGGCGCTGGACCAGGAACATCGGAGCCGCGGCGCGAAGACCCCGTTCTTCGCCCACATCATGACCGTCAGCAATCATCGGCCGTATACCTACCCCGCGAACCGCATCGATATTCCGTCGGGCACCGGACGGGATGGCGCCGTGAAATACTCCGACTACGCGCTCGGCCGGTTCCTGGAGAATGCAAAGCGCCGTCCGTGGTTCGACAACACGATCTTCGTCATCACCGCGGACCATGGCGCCAATGCCCGCGGCACCATGGAAATCCCCATCGACAAGTACCGCATACCGCTGTTCTTCTACGCCCCGGGCCGCATCGCGCCGCAGAAAGTGGACCGCCTGATGTCGCAGATCGACATTGCGCCGACCCTGCTCGGCTTCACCGGGCTCTCCTACTACAGCAAGTTCTTCGGGCGCGATGTGCTGCGCGCACCGCCGCAATCCGATCGCGCGTTCGTCGCCAACTATCAGACGTTGGGCTACATGCGCGACGGCGGGCTCGTCACGCTGCAGCCGAAGCGCAAGGTTCGCGTTTCCAGAATCGACGCCGATGGGAACATCATCGCTGCGCTCGACGCGCCCGCGCTTGCCGAGGAGGCGGCGGCTTTCTACCAGACCGCATCGTTCCTGTTTCGCTCGGGGCTGTACCGCGACGAGGAACAACTGCCGCCCGAGAAGCGCGCCGGGAAGCGTGCCCTGGACGGCACGCTGCACGCCCACCTGGAGCGCCTGACGAAATGAGGGGATAACGCCAATTCATCGCGACGTGGCACGGTTTGCCGCCGCAAATCTGTGTGGGCTGGCGCTGGCGGGAGCCTTGCTCGTCTGGTTGTCGCGAAACGGCGCCGTGGATTTCCGCATTGCCGGCGCCTTCTTCGATCCCGCGGCCGGTGGATTTTACCTCAAGGACGCGCCGCTCCTGGCGCGAGGGGGGCATACCGGCCTCAAGTGGCTTGCGCTCCTCACCTGGTTATCCGCCGTCGCGCTCGCGGCTGCGTCCTGGAAGGTGGAAGTCCTGCGCCGGTGGCGCGGGCCGCTCGCATTCTTTTCGGTCACGGTTGCCGTCGCCAATCTGACTGTGGCGTTGCTCAGGCTGGCGAGCGGCCATTCCTGTCCGTGGGATCTCAACGCCTTTGGCGGGTCCGCGTCATGGTTTTCCCTGTTCGATCCGCCGGGGGCAATGCCCGGACCGGGACGTTGCTGGCCGAGCGGGCACGCTGGAGGCGGCTACTCGCTGCTCGCGGGGTACTTCGCGTTTCGCGACCGGCACCGGGCGCTCGCGCGTACCGCCCTGGTGACTGCGCTCGGGCTGGGTGCGCTGATGTCGTTGGTGCAGATGGCGCGCGGCGCGCATTTCCTCTCCCACAATCTGTGGAGCCTCTGGGTCGCATGGCTCTGCTGCGTCGTCAGCTATGTCGTGTGGCGCCGCATCGACGATCGCACCTGACCGTGTCCGTGCAGGCGCAACAGAAGCCCGCAGAACATCAGCGCAAGGATGACACCAGTCTTCATGCGCAGCGTCTCAGCGCTTCGGCGGGCGCAGCTTTGAGCTGACGGGAAGCAGGAAGCGGAACGCCGTCTTGCCATAGTACGCCGCGTAGTCCCGCGCGCCGTTCGGCAGCGTTCGCCAGGCGCGATGCACCCAGCGATATCCCGGCGGCGCGGGTTCGTCGATCTCCTGCGCCTTTTCGGGCGCCTGCTCGGCCTTGGGCGCCTTCGCAGCGGTGATCGCCTTGCCCACGGCCACCACGAATACGGCGCCTGCGATGGGCACGGCTTCGTGCAGCCAGTGCGCATGGCCGTCGACCCAGTCCTTGACTGCCGGATCGGTCACACCCATTTCGCCGGCCACCCATCCGAGGATGCCCCCGCCGATGGTAATGATGACCGGCCACCGGTTCATCAGCTTGAGAATCAGCGTGCTGCCGTAGATGATAAGCGGAATGCTGATCGCCAGCCCAAGGACCAGCAGCACGACGTTGCCCTTGGCCGCGGCGGCCACGCCCAGGACGTTGTCCAGGCTCATGATGAAGTCGGCGACGATGATGGTCTTGATGGCCGCCCACAGCTTCGTGTGCGCGTCGAGGTGAGTCTCGGCCTCGTCCGGGATCAGCATCTTCACGCCGATGTAGAGGAGCAGGAGCGCCCCGATGATCTTGAGCCACGGGAGCGACAGCAGCATCACCGCAAAGAAGGTCAGGATCACCCGCAGGAGGATCGCGCCGAAGCTGCCGAACAGTATCGCCTGCTTTTGCTGCTTCGCCGGCAGGGCGCGGCTCGCCATCGCGATCACGACGGCGTTGTCGCCGCTGAGCATGATATTGATCATCATGATCTGGCCGAGCGTAACCCAGAAAAACGACGTACCGAGCAGTTCCATTGCGCACTCCTCCTTGTGATCGCCGCGACGCAACGCCGCCGCCTTCAGGAGGACAAGAGTACGAATGGAGGATGACCCCACCCTGTCCGCAGGATGAGCCGAGACTTACCGCCTGATGAACGAAATATTACGCAGAGCCGGCGGCGAGGCCGGCGTGCCCCGGCGCGGGGAACGAGACGGTGAACGTGTTCCCGATCCCGTCCGCATCGTCGCCGAGGCTGATACCGGCGCCATGTATGCGGGCGATTTCCTGCGCGATGGCGAGACCGAGTCCGCTGCCTTCGCGCGACGGGCCAAGCAGGCGATGGAAGCGCTCGAACACGCGTTGCCGCTCGTTGGATGGAATGCTCGGGCCGTCGTCGCTCACGGCGACCGCCGGTTGCGGCGTGCCCGTGACCCGTACGGTCACGCGCCCGCCGTTCCGGCTGTAGCGGACCGCGTTGTCGAGCAGGTTGTCGAACAGTTCCCGTAGCCGCACCGGGTCGCCGTCGATCGTGACCTGGAGGTCGCTGCCCTCGAAACCGAGATCGATCTGCTTCTGCAGTGCCTCGGGCACCCATCCGGTGGCGATCTCCAGCGCCAGCGCGTTCAGGTCCAGCGGCACGAGCGTGACCACGCGCACCGCCTCGGGCTCGTTACGCGCGAGAGACAGCAGCTGCGACACCAGCCGCGAGAGCCGTTCCAGCCCGGGATTCAGGCTTTCGAGCGACTGCCGCATGCGCCCGGGATCCGTCTCGCGCAAGGCAAGCTCGAACTGCGCTTTTACGGCGGCCATCGGCGTCTTCATCTGGTGAGCTGCATCGCTCACGAACCTGCTCTGGAGCGTGAGCACGCTGTCGAGCCGGGCCAGCAGCTCGTTGATCGATTCGAGCAGCGGGCGCACTTCTCCGGGCACGTTTTCCGCAACCAGTGGGCTGCGGTCCAGGTGAGAGCGCGACGCCAGTGCGCGCTGCAGCCTGCGCAGCGGCGCGAGCCCGTGCACGACGCCCACCCAGATCACCACGCCGGCGATCAATATCAGCAGCACCTGGGGCACGATTACGCTGATCAGTATCTCCCGCGCGAGGGCATTGCGCTTGATCTCCGTTTCGGCGACCCGCACCAGCCCGGCGGGCCGACCGGTGGCGCGCTCGGCGGCTACCGCCAACTCGACGATGCGCACTGCCGCGCCGTGCACTTTGCCGTCATAGAAGATTTCGCCCGCACGCGGTGCCGGCGCGACGCGCCCGGCTGCAGTGATCCTTTCGCCCGCCACATTGCGTCCGTCCGCGGTCTCCACCTCGAAGTAGATCTGGTCCACGAGATCGGTGAATAACACCTTGCGGGCGTCGCCGGGCAGGTCGAGCGCCAGCGCGCCATTGACGCCGCGCAGGTGCAGGGAAACCTCGCGCGCGATCTCCACCAGCGACCGGTCGTAGGCGCGCTGCGCGAAGCGCAATGCCACCCAGTAGCTGATGAACGTATCGATGGTAAGCAGCAGGAACAGCGGCACCAGCAGCCACGTGAGCAGCTTGGTGCGCAGCAGCGGTTGCTCAAGCGGCACGCGGCTTCTCGATCAGGTAACCCATTCCGCGCACGGTGCGGATATCCACGCCTGAAGGCACGAGCTTCCTGCGCAGGCGGTAGACGAATACCTCCACCGCGTTGCTCGTCGCGGCGTCTTCCCAGCCGTAGAGGTGATCGACGATCTGCTGCTTGGTGACCACACGGCCTTCTCTCAGCAGCAGCAGCTCGATCACGGCGATCTCGCGCAGCGACAGGTCGAGCGGCTCGTCTTCGCAATACAGGCGCCGACCGGCCATATCCAGCCGCAGGCGTCCGTGCGTAACATCGGAACTCGCGCTCGAGTGGGAGCGGCGGATCAGCGCGCGCACGCGCGCTTCGAGCTCGGAAAGGTGGAACGGCTTGGTCAGGTAATCGTCCGCGCCGAGGTCCAAGCCCGTCACGCGGTCTTCCAGCGAATCGCGCACCGTCAGCATGAGCACCGGGACGGCGCCGCGCCGCTGGCGCAGGCGCCTCAAGACCTCGAACCCGTCGATCTGCGGCAGCCCGACGTCGAGCAGGACCAAGTCGTACTGGTTGGCCGCGAGGGAATGGTCGGCCTCCTCGCCGGTGACGGCCACATCGGCCGCGTGAGCGGACTGCCTCAGCGCGCGTGCGATCGCCTCGGCCAGCATTTTGTCGTCCTCTACTACCAGTATTCGCACCGCACCTCCGCCTTCTTTGATCGTACCCCTATTATTCGGCAGCCGCAGGGGGTGCAGCAACCGCTGCTGGTCAGCGCTTCATGAGCGTGCCGCCGTAAGGTTTGCGTCAGGTACAGGTCAGGGTAGAGTAAGGCACGCCGCGCATACTCGTTCGCACCGGGTGCGTGAGGGAAATCCCTCATGCCTGTTTGTGTCGAGGGGTATGGCATATGGCAAGCAAGAACGAGCTTCAGGACGTCCAGCCTTCCCGCAAGTTTTCGCAGATGGACTTTGCCGGAAAGATGAAGTTTCTCGGAAAGGTCGTGATCTTCTTCGTGTCCCTGGGCTTCGTGTTCCCTACAATCTTTTCACCCGATTAGTCGCTCATCGTCACGGCGATCGGCCTGACCCGGCCCGCCTGAACGTGCGGGAGATGTAGACCGGCCCGAACGGGTCGCTACCGCCAAGGGTAAGGTTGTATTGGCGTCCGAGCGTGGCATCGTCCTTGCTGATCTAACGGCTGCACATCAGAGATCACCGGAGCGGTGGAGCCGTTTGCGGTTCATATGCGCTCTCACTGCGACGTAACCGTTCACGGCTTCCGCTCGTCATTTCGCGACTGGGCCGCTGAGCGCACGGCGTTTTCGCACGAGGTCTGCGAAATGGCGCTCGCCCACACCATCCCGAACGCGGCGGAAGCCGCTTACAGGCGCGGCGATCTGTTCGAAAAGCGCGCTGGCCTAATGAAAGCATGGGCCGAATTCCTGGGTGCGCCGCCGCAAGCGGCTGAAGTAATTCCGCGCTGAAGTGCGGGGTAGCGTATCCCGCTGCAATCACCTCACGCAGCCCGGTTACCCAGAGCCAAGACGGCGCTGCGGTAAGGAATCTCGTAGAAAATCGTTAAAGGAATCTGCAAGTAATGTACGGCGAGCAGCCCAAAAGTCCTCGGCGCGGTCAATAGCCCAAAGGCTCCGGTCGGCCGGGATGCATTGGCTCTTTAGAACACGCGGCTCAAGCCGCTTCAGATAGACTTCGGGGCCGGATTGACCGATGGATTTGTTCACATCTCCGACAATGAACGCGATATTTCCAACGTTGTCCGCGCTTGCCCGAGAACGATCAGGAAACTGTGCTCGCGGGAGGATGTGGTGGCGATCAACTGCGTTTTGCAGGAGAATTTTGGCCCCCGTGTAAAAATCAAGAATTCCACGGTTCATGCAAGCAATGTAGAGCGCAAGCAGCCCGCTCCTGTCTGCTAGTGCCCCTGAGAAGTCGGAGGCCTGAGCCACGAGGGCGGGGCGGCGTTGTCGCAGATTCTTTAGTAGCGCTCCAATCGGATCGTCTTCACGGCAGGCCTTAAGATCCTCATCGAGTTTGGTTTCACTTGAACCGCTATAGCGA
>CAZQJF010000043.1:0-3564 GCA_964593735.1 uncultured Streptomycetaceae bacterium
CGCCGATGCGCAGTTGCACGGTCTGGAAATCGCGCATCTTCGCCCCGGTGTAATTGGTGCTGCGGGCTTTGACCAGCTCGATGGAGATTTCCAGCCCCGCGCGGGCGTTGCCGACCAGGCAGCCGCCGATGCCGTGGCCGCCGATCGCCGAAACGGGGACGTGCAGGTGCGGGTTACGGTGCACCGCGAGGCCGGGCCACGAGTGGCCCTCGCGCGCGGTGTACATGGACAGGGCGCGGTAGCCCGGAACGAATACGTCCTTGCAGCGCACCGTCTTGCTGCTGGTCGCGCGCATGCCGAGCACATGCCAGTCGTCGATGACCTCGTACTGGGAGCGATGCAGCAGGCAGAACATGTAATCGACCGGCTTTTCGCCTTCGCGCACGACGCATGCCAGGATGCTCCAGTCGGAATGATCGGTGCCGGAGGAGAAGTTCCACTCGCCGGAAAGCACGACGCCGCCGTCCACGGGCCGGCCGCGTCCCTGCTGGAAGGCGATGCCGGAGGCGATGCCCGCATCCGGGTTCTCGCCCCAGACTTCCTCCTGCGCCTTCGGGTCATACCAGGCAATGGTGCGATGGTGGGAAGCGAGATTGGTGACGGTCCAGCCCACGTTGATGTCGCCGAGCGAGAGGATCTCCGGGATGTCGTAATAGGCGACGAAAGGCAATTCCATGCCGCCCCAGACCCTGGGCTGCAGGTAGCGCAGCAGGCCGGTGCGAGTGAGCGCATCCATGACCGCTGGGGTGAGCCTGCGCAACGCCTCGCACTTCGGCGCTTCCTCGCGCAGGAATGGAATCAACTCGCGCGCGCGGCGCAGCGCTTCGTCGTAGCCCACGCCGGAGAAGTTCAGCGCCGGTTTCGCCATGTCCATCCGTTGAACTCCGAACTGCTGGTGACGGTGCGATGGTAGCAACAAATCGGTCAATTGAGCTTCGCGTTATCCGGCCTCGCCGCCGGATAGAACTGCAAGCTGACGCTCGCATCGGCACGCACGGTACGCTCTTCCAGCAGGATGGGCTCGGCCAGCACCTGTTCCACCTTCTGCTGCACCCGTTCCGCGTGCTCCGGGTGGCCCAGCTCCTCGAGTATCATCGCGAACTTCTCGTGATCGATGCGGGCCAGCGTATCGGTCGCCCGCGCGCACGCCACCAGCCGCTCGGCGACCTGCTTGAGGGTTTGTTCCGCCTCCCGCTCGCTCAACGCGCCGGCGGCAACCCTCCTGGCGAGGGACAAATCGATGGACATCACCGCAAAAATCTTCCGGTACCTTGCGGCCCTCGCCCGAGCCATGGAAAAGCGCACCCCGTAAGCGCCTCCGCTCAGCAAGCCGGTGAGCTCATCGTAGATCGCGGAAGCGGGCGGCCCGGGGTTCCGGAGTCCGAGGTTGTAAACCTTGCGCAGTTCCCTCGTGAGCCAGCGTATGTCCGCTTGAGCCTCGGGAGGATAAGCGGGTATGCGGTCCTCGATTTCCGCGAGCTCGATCTCGATCACGTCGTTCCTTTCACATTGTCGCAATGACGTCCTGCGGATGTTAGCAGGAACGAGCGGTGGGAAATGTCGATATGGCAGAATGCGTTGCTTCCACTGCCTGGCGCAACCCTCATCCCGCCTTTTGCCTTCCGCCTTCCGCCTTCCGCCTTCCGCCTTCATCCTTCATCCTTCATCCTTCCTCCCTCCCATGCCGCTCCTGACCCTTGCCGACGCCCAGCTCGCCTACGGTGAGTTGCCGCTCCTCGATCGCGCCGCCCTGGTAATGGAAGCGGGCGAGCACATCGGCCTGATCGGCCGCAACGGCACGGGGAAGTCCTCACTGCTCGGCGTAATTGCCGGCACGATCGCGCTCGATGACGGCGCACTGAGAATGCACGACGGCTTGCGATTGGCGATGGTGGAACAGGAGCCCAAGCTGCCGCAAGCTTCGACGCTGCGCCAGAGCCTGCTCCTTCGCTGCGGTATTCCGGCGATCTCCGCTCATACTCAGGACGATCGCGAGCACTGGCGCCTGGAAGCGCGCATCACCGAGTTCCTGCACCGTTTCGGGGTGGACGAGAGGCTCTCGCCGGAAGCGGCCTCCGGCGGGGAAACCAAGCGCGCGGCGCTCGCGCTCGCATTCGCCCTCGAACCCGAATTGCTCCTGCTCGACGAGCCCACCAACCATCTCGACATCGAGGGCATCGTGCAGCTCGAGAATTCGCTCCTCAGGCAGCCGGCGGCTATCGTCGTGACGCACGATCGCGCTTTCCTCGACCGCTACGCGACCCGCATCGTCGAGCTCGACCGCGGCCTGCTGCGATCCTACTCGGGCAACTTCTCCGACTACGAGCGCGTGAAGGCGGACGAGCTTGCCGCAGAGGCGCTCGCGCAGCGCCGCTTCGACAAGTTCTGGGCTCAGGAAGAAGCGTGGATCCGCAGGGGCATAGAGGCGCGGCGCACGCGCAACGAAGGCCGCATCACCCGGCTCGAGCGCCTGCGCGAGGAACGCGCCGCGCGGCGCGAGCGGATGGGAAGCGTGAAGCTGACGCCAGGCGCGGGGCGGCGTTCGGGCAAGCTGGTGGCCGAGCTCACGGGCGTCACGAAGAATTTTGCCGGCCGCACCGCATTTCCCCCGCTGGTGAAGGAGCTGGATCTCCTCATCAGCCGGGGCGATCGCATCGGTGTGATCGGCGCGAACGGCGCAGGCAAGACCACTCTCCTCAAGCTGATCCTCGGCACGCTCGCGCCCGACGCGGGGCACGTGCGCCTGGGCACCCACGTCCAGCCCGCCTACTTCGACCAGATGAGAGCGGCGCTCGACCCGGATAAAACGGTAGCCGAGACCATCAGCCCCGGCTCGGAATGGATTGAGCTCGCCAGCGGGAGCAAGCACGTCATGAGTTACCTCGGCGACTTCCTGTTCCCGCCGCGCCGCGCGAACTCGCCGGTGCGCATGCTCTCGGGCGGCGAGCGCAACCGCCTCCTGCTGGCGCGGCTGTTCGCGCGGCCCGCGAACGTGCTGGTGCTGGATGAACCGACCAACGACCTCGACATCGAGTCGCTGGAATTGCTGGAAGCGGCGCTGCAGGATTACACGGGCACGCTGCTCCTCGTGAGCCACGACCGTGCTTTTCTCGACAACGTCGTCACCCAGACCATCGCAGCCGAAGGCGGCGGACGATGGCGCGAATACGCCGGCGGCTACACCGACTGGCTGCGACAGCGCGCGACTCCAGCAGCAGGAAAGGAAGATGCCGGTCCGCGCAAGACCTCCGGAACTGGTGGAAGCTCGCCCGCTGCAGTTCCTGATTCGTCCAGCAGCGAGAAAGGCGCTCGCGTCAAGCTCACCTACAAGGAGTCCCGGGAACTGGAAGCGCTGCCCGGGGAAATCAAGGCGCTCGAAGCCGAGCAGCAGGCGCTCGCCGCGCGGATGAGCGCCCCGGAGTATTTCCGCAACTCCCCCGACATCCTGCGCGCCGACCAGCGCCGCACCGGCGAAATCGAAACCCTGCTCATGGACAAGCTCGAGCGCTGGGACGCGCTGGAAGTCAAGAGCAAGGGATAAGGTTGGGACTGTTCAAAGTTCAA
>CAZQJF010000043.1:3664-12239 GCA_964593735.1 uncultured Streptomycetaceae bacterium
TGCAACATTGAACGTGGAACTTGAAACTTTGAACGCGCCCTCATCCCTCATCCTTGAGTTTCACCCTGCAAGTGCCGGCGCTCGTGTCCCGGGATCGACGGCGCGGGTTCGGCATCGTCGAAAATTGATTTCAGCGCTTTGAACATTCGAGGGGAATGCGTGATGAGTGATGGCGCGTCACTACAGCTTGGGTATCCGCAGCGTCTTGCTGACCATCAACGTCCCTGACAGCACGAACAGCAAGGCCAGCGGGTGCAGCTCCCAAGGGCCCAGGTTCCAAACACCCCAGTACAGGTGCTCGCCCAACCGATCGCGCCATGCGGCAAAGGCCAATACAGCCACCAGCACGACACTGGTAGGTATTGGTGTGCCTTCGAAGTATTTCACCTTGCCCTCGCTGCCGGTGAGGCTGGCGGCGGTCACGTTGAACCGGGCCAGCCGGCTTACGCCACAGCACACGAAATAGAGCAGCGCCGCCCAATCCCACCCTCCGCGCAAGCCCGCGGCGAACGCGAGCGCCGCGGGAGCTACCCCGAACGAAATGACGTCCGCGAGCGAATCGAGCTCGCGGCCGAGTATCGACTGTTGCTGCCGCCATCGCGCCACACGGCCATCGAGCACGTCGAACACCAGGGCCGCCAGCGTCAGGGCCGCGCCAGCCAGTAGATGCGGCGACGACCGGTTGCCCATGTAAATCATGGCGCAGAAAACGGCTGCAGTCCCACAGGCTGCGTTCGCGAGCGTGAAAAAATCGGCGAGGTGGAACCCGCGAATCATCGAGAAATGCTTGGGATCAGTCATGGTCGCTTTCCAGGCGTTGCAGGGGGCCATGATATATGACCGCAAACCGGCCGCGAGATTCTCACTCCCGGTGTTGTAAGCTGTTGTTTCTACGGAAGTGTTATGGGGTGTACGCAGCAGGGGCAGGGTGGGGTGGATGAGGAGCCCCCGGCGTTCGGCAGCGGCATTTCGCAGCTGTTGATTCCGTCATATAAATTTTAGTATGGCCGGGTTATGATGCCACGCAGCAGGGGAGGTGCATGCGCGTACGGCCAAGCGCGCGTTGCATTTCGGCCATTGGTTGGGTAATCCCGCCAGTGCCGCCGAAGGTGCTAAGGGGCAGTCAGCGGATAGGAGATGGATCGGGAGTCTCTGTCGGGTGCTATCCCGGCAAATGGCGTTAGACCGGATCCAGGCACGAAAACAGCTATGGAGAATCCTGGCAATCGATGGTCCCGCCTGCGGGCCGGATGGTGTTGCGCCGGTCTGTTGCTCACCGTCGCGAGCGGGCCGTACGCGGCGCCCGTCTGGGTGGTAGACGGCAGCGCTACTACGCTGTCCGGCAGCGAACAGCTCGTCAGTCCCATGAATGGCGGCGCCCCCTGTCCGGAGGAGCGGGAAGGCTGTTCCGCGCCGGTCGACCTCGCGCCGGACCTCCACGCTACGCCGGAGGCCTGGACCAGCTTCAGGGTTGCGCCGTCCGGTGCTGACTTGTGGCCCACCCGGACCGGGGTTACGTCCGACTCGCCGCGGGAACTCATCAGGTTCCTGCTCGGGCGCGGGGTGAACGGCATCCGGCTTGCCGATCCGCAGTTCGTATTCTCGCTGGGCGCTCCGCAAATGGAACTGGCGAGCGCCGGTCTCGTGAGTGCAGACTCGCGTACAAGTACGACCACGATCGCTCCGGTTAACGTAACCAGCAATACCCTGGAGGCTAAAGCGGAAGACGCTGCCTCTCGCGGTATTCCCGAGGGAAGCAGCGTGCGGCTGCGCGAAATGATCGAGAGCCTGACCGGGAACCACACCGCCCACGTGCAAACGCCTGGCAAGGCCGATGCGGCGATCCCGGCGTACCTGGCCGACACCGCCCGGGGCAGCGCCGACCCTGCCCAGGGGGGCCATCCGCAGAACACGAGGGAAACACGCTCTCAGGATCCGAACGACTGGACGGTGAACGCCGTGAAATCGTTCACCGAGATGCTGGTCTCGTTCGTGCGGGCGGTACGAGATATCTTCAATTCCTGACGCGGCCGGCCCGATGGGTTGTGCGCTGACTCGCCTAGCAGCCTGTCGGACTTCACATGACCTTGTAAAGCGTGTGCTGCCGATTCCTCGTAAAGGGCCGCACGTGCGTCGGCCAGCGACCCTCGTCCACCGCCTTCGCGAAGGCGGGACTGGTCAGCACGTCCGGACTCTCCAGCTCGTAGATTGCCGAATATCGGGGCGCGCCTTTGGACTCGATGGTCCTGGTCTCGCCGCCCATCGTCATGCGCAACGTATCGAGCTTGAGGCGCCGCACCGATATCACGCCCGGCACCTTGCTGATGAGCGGGATGTGTTCCTGGTCGTACACCTCGTTGAATACGGCTTCCTTCTCCGGGTCCACATCCATGGCCGCGGTGAAGATCCATCTGCCTGTAATGGGCATGGCGCGATTCCTTGCAGGCCGTATCAAAATTACCGATACGGCCCGTGCAGTCGGGGAGCCTCATTGAACATGAGGGGGAGCATCCCGCATCTCGTTACGCACTCTGCGCTGCTCGAATGCGGTTCAAGTATCGTAGCAGGAATCGTTGGGCAGAACTGACCGGGTCGTGCTCCGCAGCGTGGATTCGACAGGGTTTTCATCATCCGTCACCCGTCTTGTTCATCAAACGCGACGTGGAAAAATGGCGCAGAGTGGTCAAGGAAGCGAGGATCCAGCGCACGGACTGATTATCGGTCCAGCGCTTCCGCGCACTTCGTCCACATCTCCGCGTCGCGCGCCAGCCGCGGTTGCAATAAGCCTGGTTTATCCGTGTTTATCTGTGTGTATCTGTGGCTAATTCTGTCTTGCTCTTGAGACGGGTTCTGGTCACTCGCCGCGAATGCCGGCCTGCTTGATCACCCGGCTCCACTGGTCGTGCTCGGCGCGGATGTGGGCGACGAACTGCTCGGGCGTGGTGCCCACGCCCTCCGAGCCGTCGGCGATCAGGTTTTTCATCATGGCGGGCGAGCGCACCGCCTTTATCGTTTCCTCTGAGGCCCGAACGATGGCGGCCTTCGGCGTCCCCTTCGGCGCGATGAGGCCGTACCAGTTGACTACGACCATTCCCGGCACCCCTGCCTCGACGACCGTGGGAATATCCGGCAGCGCCGGCGCGCGTTTCGCGGGCGTCACCGCCAGCGCGCGCAGGCGCCCGGCGTTGATGTGCACTATCGAGGAAATAATAGTGGCGAAGGACAGGTCGATACGCCCCCCGACCAGGTCCGTATAAGCCGCCCCCATGCCCTTGTACGGGATGTGGATCATCTTCGTGCCGGTCGCGATCTGGAACAGCTCGGTGCTCATGTGTATCGGGCTGCCGATGCCCGATGAGCTGTAGTTCAGCTTGCCCGGATTCGCGCGCGCGTGCTTCACCAGCTCCAGCACCGATTTCGCAGGCAGCGACGGATGCACGACGAGCGCGTATCCCTGAGCGGTGACCTGTGAAATCGGCGCGAAATCCCGAACGATGTCGAAGCGCGATTTGTAGAGCAGCGGGTGTATGACCGTGGTGGCGCTCAGCATCATGAGGGTGTGACCGTCCGGGGCCGCCGCGGCCAGTATCTCGAGGGCGACCTGGCTTCCCGCGCCGGGGCGGTTGTCGACGACGACCGATTGGCCCAGGGCGTCGGTCAGCCTGTGGCCCAGGGCGCGCGTGACGGTGTCCATGCCCCCGCCTGGAGACAGTGGCACGAGAATGCGCACCGGCCGCGTCGGATACGTCTGGGCGTGCGAGGGCGCCGCGAGCAACGCCATGAGCAGCACCAGCCCTGCCACGTAGTTCAATGCTTCTTTCATGCCTCCTCCTGTTGAGCGGGCAATAACTGCGTAGGTCATCTATCGCGTCATTGCACCGGCATGAACTTCTGCACCCTGCGGCCCCAGTTGGTATCGGCGACGTACAGGTTGCCCTTGGAGTCGACGGCCAGACTGTGGCCGTGGGTGAAGTTGCCGAGCTGGTGTCCCGGGCGGCCAAAACTGGAAAGTATTTCACCGCTCGCGTGGTCGAGGATGTGCACCTGCTCGTTGCGGCCGTTCATCACGTACAGGTATTTCTGGTCCCGATCCGGTGAAAATCCCGTCCACCAGGCCGTGCCGCGCTTGTCCGGCAGGGTGGGCGTCCCGGTCCGCACCCAGATGTTTCTCTTGAAGTTGCCCGTCTTGTCGAACACCTGCACGCGGTCGCCCTGCCGGTCGCCCACGTACACCAGGCCGGCGTTGCTGATCGCGACGCTATGCACCACTTCCGCGAATGCGCCACCGACCCCGGCTTCCATCTCCTCCGGCGTCGCCTGCCTGCCCCACTGCCGCAGGAACCTGCCATTGCTGTCGAACACCACCACGCGCCGGTTGCCGTAACCGTCGGCAAAATAAACGTCGCCGTTTTCCGGATCGCATGCGATCCCCGCCGGCTTGTTGAGCCGGTCCTCGCCTGCGTTCAGGTTCTTGCTCTTCTTGGCGCCGTCGACGGTATCGAACACGCCCTTCTTGCCGATCTGCACCAGGAGCTTTCCGTCATACGTGTATTTCTGCACCATGCCGTCGCCATTGGCCGTGATCCAGACGTTGTTGTCCTTGTCGACGGCGCAGCTGTGGGGCGTCGAGGGCAGCACGTCCCAATCGCCCCACGAACCGATGAGGTTTCCTTCCAGGTCGAAGATCATTACCGCAGGCGCCCGGGTGCAGGTTTCCTTCTCCTCCTCCGTGATGTCGCCGCGATTGACGATGAGCACGTGGTCGTTGCGGTCCACGTACACACAGGCGAGCTGCCCCGCGATCCAGCCTTCGGGCAACGGCTTGGGCCACCACGGATCGATTTCGAACCGGGGCGCAGCGGATTCCGACACAACGGCACGGGCAGTAGCGGTCGCAGTAGCACTGATATTCATGTTGCCTCCCAATTCAGGTATCGGCACGCCGCAGGGCGGACCGTCAATGCTATCGTAACAGCCGGTGATTAGGTTCAGGAAGTGATGGGATGATAAGGTCGGGGGTGGGACAACGCACCGGCCGGTGACAGGCTCCAGAGCCGAGCAGCCTGCCGGACTTGAAGCTCCGACAGGCTGCTAATGCAAAACCGCCCGAAGACTTGCAACGCGGGGGGATGAAAAGACCTGTTTTGGGTATCAACAATAAGGACACGAGCGGGGCCAGTTCGTGTATTTCGAATCAATCTTGCCGTGAATGTTCGGGCGGTTTTGCCTAAGGAGTGTGTCGGAACCAGGTCCGACACACTCCTAGGGTATCCCGTGTTGCCTGGAGGAGGTTCATGACTGCAATATTTCCGTCCGGGGGGGCGCACCTCTCCACGTACCCGGTCCGGGGCATGGGGGCTCGATGCGCCTGATCTCCGCCCACGGCGCGCTGCAGCAGCGCCTGCAGGCTCTTGAGCCCGCGCTCCTCGATGGCATGCGCCGCGGCGTCGAGAAGGAAGGCCTGCGCGTGCAGCCCGGCGGCACGCTCGCCACGACGCCACATCTGCGGGCGCTCGGCTCGGCGCTCACCCACCCGCATATCACCACCGATTTCAGCGAGGCGCTGGTCGAGCTGATCACCGGCGTGCACGCGAGCGCGGACGCGTGCTTCGAGGAGCTGAAGAACATTCACCAGTTCGTTTATCGCCATATCGGCGATGAAGTGCTGTGGTGCGCGAGCATGCCCTGCGACCTGCCCGACGAGCAGGCCATCCCGATTGCGCGTTACGGCGACTCCAGCGTGGGCCGGGCGAAGACGGTGTACCGCATCGGCCTCGCGCACCGCTACGGCAAGCGCATGCAGATGATCGCGGGCGTGCACTACAACTGGTCGCTGCCCCAGGGCGCGTGGCCCCTGCCCGGCCTGAACGGAGCGAACGAGGCGTACTTCGCGCTGATACGCAATTTCCGCCGCCACGCGTGGCTGCTCCTCTATCTCTTCGGCGCCTCCCCCGCGGTCTGCGCGAGCTTCGTCGAGGGCCGGCGGCACGAGCTGGAACGGCTCGCGCCCGACACCCTGTACCTGCCTTACGCAACGTCGCTGCGGATGGGCCGCCTGGGCTACCTGAGCGACGCGCAAGACTCGCTCCTCGTGAGCTACAACAGTCTCGAGAGCTACGCCCGCTCGCTCCAGGACGCCCTTACGAAGCCCTATCCGCCGTACGAAGCCATAGGCTTGCGCGACAGCATCGAGGGCGACGGCGTGGACAGCTACCGCCAGCTCGCCACCAGCCTCCTGCAGATCGAGAACGAGTTCTACAGCGCCATCCGCCCCAAACGCGTCACCCTCCCCGGAGAACGTCCGCTGCACGCCCTGCGCGAGCGCGGCGTGGAGTACGTGGAAGTGCGCGCCATGGATCTCGACCCGTACTCCCCGGCCGGCATCTCGACGGGCACGATGCGATTTCTCGACGTGTTCCTCCTGCACTGCCTGCTCACCGAGAGCCCGCGGGACACGCCGCAGCAGATCAAAGCCACAGGGCGCAACAAGCAACTGGCCGCGGCGCGCGGCCGCGAGCCCGGCCTGCGCCTGGAAAAAGGCCGGGAGAGCCTGGAGTTACGGGTATGGGCGGAGCAGGTGCTCGACGAGTGCCACCCGATAGCGGCTGCGCTCGATGCCGCGCACGGCGGCAGCGGATACCGTGACGCGCTCTCCGCCGCCGCCGCCGCTGTCGCTGACGCCGAATCATTGCCTTCCGCGCGCGTCCTGCGCGACATGCAGAGCTACGGGAATTCACACCAGCGCTTCGCCCTCGCGCTCTCGCTGGAGCAGCGCGGCCACCTGCTGGGAGAACCGCTGCCCGCCCCTGTGGAATCACGTTTCGAGCAATTGGCGCACGAATCGCACGCCGAGCAGCGCCGCATCGAAGCCGCCGATACGGTGCCATTCGAAACCTACCGGCAACGCTACCTCGCGACCGACAAGCTCCTGGCCGGCACCGGGTAAATGGGACATGGGAGCGCCGGGGATAAGTCCCCCCTCCCCCCGGGGCAGGCGCAGGCGGAGATTGCAGGGATGGCTGTCAACCGGCAGGTCCCTGCCCCGTTATACGTTCTCGGGGCAGGTCCTCTTTATGGCCCCGGGAAGCGTTTGATCCGTTGGACCACGGTCGCTGCCAACCTGCGACAGGGTGGTCAATTACCAACTTCATAGAGGAAAATCATGACTATCAAACTTGCGACAGCCCTGGTTATCGGCGCCCTGATCGTGCCTGCGGCCGGCTATGCTCAGGACAAGATGGAGAAGAAATCGGCGACGGGAACCGTCAAGGAAAACATCAGCGATGCGACGATCACCGCGAAAATAAAGACCGCGTTTGCGAAAGACAAGGAAGTCAGCGCGCGGAACATCAACATCGATACCGACAACAAGGGCATGGTGACCCTGAAGGGCAACGTCAAGAGCCAGGCGGAAGCCGACAAGGCCGTCAAGATCGCGAAGGAAACCCAGGGCGTAACTTCGGTCAAGAGCGAACTCAAAGTCGCCAAGTAAGCTCTGAGAAGCAGGATCCGGTACACCCAGCCACCAGCCGTGCGTACCCCTGCAAAACCGCCGAAAGGCGGTTTTTTTTCGTCCGGCCGGAAGACGTTTGCACTGCGTCACAAAATAGATTCCCTCCCCCACCCCCATCCCAGAGGCCCCCTCGCGTGCTTCGCGGCTCTCTCCCCTGAAGGGGGAAGGGGTTTTGCCGTGTAGACTCCCCTCTGTAAACTGCCCACTGCAAACTACAAACTTTCTGTCACCCATCACCTCTTCAGCGCAAAGGACGCAGCAATGCTCATCGTCGATGCCCAGGTGCACATCTGGGAAAGCGGGACGCCGGTCAACATCCACCGCCAGGTCTCGTCGTATACCAGGGACGAATTGTTGAGGGACATGGACCAGGCGGGGGTGCGCGCCGCGGTGCTGCATCCGCCCAGCTGGGACGCGAGGGCGAACGAGGTCGCGCTCGAGGCGGCGCGCCAGCATCCCGACCGCCTGGCGGTACTCGGGTTTTTCGACATCAGCCGGCCGGAAAACCGCGCGCTGGTGGAGCGCTGGAACGATCAGCCGGGCATGCGCGGGCTGCGTTTCGCGTTCTTGCGGCCGGGCGAGGAAAACTGGCTGGTCGACGGCACGGCGGACTGGCTGTGGCCGGCAGCGGAGCGCACCGGGTTGCCGGTGGGGTTGCTCGCTCCGAACCGCGCCAGGGCAGTGGGTGAAATCGCGGCGAAGCATCCCAAACTAAGGCTGCTCATCGACCACATGGCCCGTCCGCGCGGCAGCCGGGATGATGCAGGATTCGCGGACCTGGGCGATCTGCTCGCGCTCGCCAGATATCCCAATGTCGCAGTGAAGGCCACCGGCGCGCCCAGCTATTCGAGCGACCCCTATCCCTACCGCAACATACACAAATATCTGAAGCAGATCTTCGACGCTTTCGGTCCGAGCCGGATGTTCTGGGGCACCGACATCACGCGCATGCCCTGCTCGTGGCGCCAGTGCGTGACGATGTTCACCGAGGAACTGCCCTGGCTCAAGGGACGCGACCTGGAGCTCGTCATGGGGCAGGGACTGTGCGACTGGATCGGATGG
>CAZQJF010000044.1:0-10601 GCA_964593735.1 uncultured Streptomycetaceae bacterium
CTGGGAACGGCGTCCGGCGCGGCCGGGCACCCTGGGGGACGGCCGGTGGCTCGTCGGCTACGGCGTGGCGGCCGCGGTGCGCATGCATTTTCAGCTCCCGAGCAAGGCCACTGTGCGGATGATGCCGGACGGCACGGCACTGGTGCGGTCGGACATCACCGATATCGGAACCGGCACCTACACGATCGTGGCCCAGATGGCGGCGGACACGCTCGGGATTCCGCTCGAGCGCGTGCGGGTCGAGATCGGGAGCTCGGACTATCCACCGGGCGCGGGATCGGGCGGGTCGTTCGGTGCGACCAACACGTGCACCGCCGTGTACCGCGCCTGTCTCTCGCTGCGCGAGAAGCTGGAGCAGGGCAGCAGTCCTGCCGAAGGACTCGAAGCCGAGGGCGAGATCGCCGCGATGTGGGACGATCCGAACTACCGTGACTATTCGATTCACGCCTACGGCGCCCAATTCGCCGAAGTCGGCGTCGACGCGGATACCGCCGAGGTGCGGTTGCGGCGCATGCTGGGGGTCTTTGCGGCGGGGAGGATCTTCAACACGAAAACGGCGCGTTCCCAGCTGATCGGCGGCATGATCTTCGGCGTCAGCTCGGCGTTGATGGAAGAGGCAGTGGTCGATACACGGCGCGGCGCTTTCGTGAACCACGATTTTGCGGGCTACCTGGTGCCGGTGAATGCCGACATACCCGAGATGGATGCCGTGATGCTGGAGGGACTCGATGACAAGGCGAACGTGCTGGGTGCCAAGGGCGTCGGCGAACTGGGACACTGCGGGGCGAATGCTGCCGTGGCGAACGCGGTGTACAACGCCACCGGGATCCGCGTGCGTGATTTTCCCATCACGATAGAGAAGCTCCTGCCCGGGCTGCGGGCACAGGAGGGGTGAATCCCGCAGAGCCCGGGGGCAGTGCTGGCCCGTACCCCTGCGTCAATTTTGCGTCAACCTGTTGAGCGCCGTTGGGCATCGTTGAGCAAATTGGCAGCGAACGCATAGACATAACGTATTGATTGATAAAATAATAAAAGTCGACTACCCGAAATGGGGTGCCGGTGGTCGTCAGTTCGAATCTGACCGCCCCGACCAAAAATCAAAGACTTAGAACTTGAGTATTTTAGTCGGATGGTCAAAACGAAAAGAGAGTTGGTCAAGACTCACGGCTTCTTCGAGGGGCAGAGAGAGCACCATCTAGCTCATCGGATCGGAACCGTGTGCTGCCGACACATCCCTCGGTGGTCTTGATGGTGGAGTGGGCGAGCCCACCTGCAATTCTTCCAGCGTGTAGCCCAACTGTCTGGCGCGGGAAGGTGAGGACGCTCGAAGATCCTTCGGGTCGAGGCTGGTTGCGCCGATCGTCGTGGCGGCCCTCACGATCGCGCTGTAGACGCCGGAGCGAGTGTAGGCGGTGCTGCCGCGGGCATGCACGACGAACGGGCACGGCACCTTCCATACTACTCAGTGGGTGGAACTGCTGATCTATTTTGGCCACTTCAGCGTTAGCGCATTGATTATTCTCGAATGTATACCGGCAGCTTTTTGCCGGTACGCATCATTCGCTTTTGAGCGCTACGTCCGTCAATTCGTACGCGACCGCGTGCGTGGCGGTAAAGGATCTGTGTCGTCGGCTCCAGGACGTTGCAAACTGTTGACTCGGCGCGCTCGACGGTGAGCCTGTATTTCTTTGCCAGATGTGTAGGGGGCGTCGCCCATACCTCTTCGTAGAGTACATTTCGCTCAAATGTGATTTCCATGATGGCAACTCATTGCTCCTGATCGGAGGAAGGTCTTGCTAATTCTCTCATCGGTATTGGCATCGAGTATCGACTGACCTTTGCACGGAGCAGGGCGTGTCGGTTTCGTGATGGAAACGAAGCCCCTCCGAAATGCCGGTCCGTTTGTATTCCTGACAACCTACAAGCTACGTAACTTGCGTATATACGTAGATTGCGTATAATACTCGGGTGAAAGCCGTCTTCGTCGAGCTCCCTGCTTTCGAGCGCTTGCGTGCGGACTATCTGGACGACGCCGCATTTGGGCGATTGCAGGATGCACTGATGAAGAATCCCGAAGCCGGGGATGTGATCCAGGGTACGGGTGGCCTGCGTAAGGTGCGATTCGCCGACAGTCGGCGCGGGAAGGGCAAGCGCGGCGGGCTGCGGGTAATCTATTACTGGTGGGGCGGCGGCATGCAGTTTTGGTTGTACACCTTGTACGACAAGGACGAGATGGCTGACCTGACAGCTCAGCAACGCAGCGCGTTACGGGCAATGCTCAAGGCGGAATTGGAAGCAAGGAGAGCGACATGAAGACTGTGAAAACCAAGGGAGTTGGTCCGCAGAAGCGTGATCTGTTCGCAGAATTGAGCGAAGGTATGACGGCATTGGCGGAGGAACGCCAAGGTAAGCGTACGCTGCGCACGCATACGGCAGAGTTCAAGCCTGCACCGGAAGTGACCCCTCGGGAACTCGTGCGTGTTCGGAAGAACCTGCGGCTGTCGCGAGCCTTATTCGCCGTCTACCTCAGAACCAATGTTCGCACATTGGAGAACTGGGAGCAGGGGAGGGCCAAGCCCAACGCGCAGGCTGCCTTGCTCATCAACCTTGTGAAGCGGTTTCCGGACACGGTGGAGCGGCTCGCTGCGATTTAGGAGTCGTTGTACGAACCTCTCAAGAGGGGCTAGAAATTTGGAAAATTTCCGGGTATACGGGTAGACCCCGTAGTTTCCAAATATCCGGACGACAGCTGCGGTAGACTCAGCGCATGAGTTCCCTGCCGCCGCTGCTCACATTATTACTGATGGTCGTGTCGGGCTGGGTTCATCGACACCAGGTGATCAGTTTTACCCCAGCGAGAGTGGCCAAAACTACTCAGCTAAAACCATACTAATCAATGGGTGGAACTGCTGATTTATTTTGGCCACTTCACTTCTAACGCATTGATTATTCTAAAATGTATACCGGCATGGGTGCCGGTGGTCGTCAGTTCGAATCTGACCGCCCCGACCAAAATCAATGACTTCGGCGGCTGAACGCGTTGCGTAGCATGCTGTGTCAGTTCCATGTCGATCTCCTCTATCACTCTAATGTCTTTGTGTTCGGGAGGGCTCGTAGCTCCCTCTCCACAGCAGAAAGCTCTTCATTTGCAACTGCTTCTCGAGCCCGCAGCACGAGCAAGTCATTGGGCAATTCCAGGATGGCGGCGACCTTTCGCATGAACTCGGAGTTTGAGAAATGCGCCTTTTCAAGGGTAAGACGGCCCTGCCCCAAGTCGGGCGATCGATGGACATTTAGGCCGATTGCTACTAGCTGTGTATCGAGGTCGACATGGCGATCATCCTGCAAGGTGAGAAATTGGTGCCTGGCTTCGAGCGCAGTATGAAGCTCGTCGATGTTGATAAATCTACGATTGGCGAGATCAATTTCTCCGCTGTTCCAGCGCGGAGTGATGGGCACGTATCGGCCCTTGGACGTTAGCCATTCTTTTGCAGTGTCGATCGGGATGCGCGTGCGACCTTCTTCAATTTTCGTCGCGAGACGATTTGCCCGTTTGGGATTTGCCGCAGCGCGGATGCTCATCTCCTCCATACCAGCCAATAGGCCCATTTGATGCACAGTAAGGGATCCGGCGGCCACAGATTCTTCGTCAGGCGTGCCCCACCGGAAGTGGAAAAAATTCTCTGCGCCTTCCAGGACTCGCCTGGCGTTGGCAAGCTCCGCCACGCGAAGACACCTCTCCGCGCTGGCGCTTCCGACGCCTCCATAGGTTCCCCATTCGTTCATTACTGACGAATGTCGAACGTCGGTGAGGATGGCTGATATCCACGTGAATATGCTCTCGTCGACCATCGCCTCGGCGCTTTCGTCGCTGATCCCGAAATAGCCGTAGTCGTACATGCGCTCAAGGGTCTGAGCGATGGGCGTGTGCTGGATGTCGGTGTAGGCTAGGCCTAGGTCTTCGAGGCTCGCGTCCGGGTCGAAGAGGACGTTGTGATCAGCAGGTGACTTGCTGATAACCCGCCAGGCTGCGGGAGCTTCGCATATCCAGCCCAGGGTTCTTATTTCGTGCAGAAAGACGATCAGGACGTCTTGGTGGAGCGTTTCCCGGCCAAAAGGCACCGGCAGGCCGCCGCCTTGGTCGATCTTTGAGGAGTCGGGTTTTAGGGTTATGTCAGCCATTTTATTTCCCTGTAAGAACAGGCATGCATATAGTAGATATTCACACTATACTCAATTTGGTAAAGAATGTATATAATGTATATGCATGATATATATAATATGGGTACTCAGGGACGGGGACAATGCAAATAGGACTGGCGTTTGGTTACTTTTATTTCATTTTTATATTAAAATATGAAATAGTAGTTTTGAAGTAAGGCTGTGGGGATCCGCCCTGAAATAACAGCAGCCAAGAACTCCCGCTATTTCGAAAAGACGTGGATAAATGAAATGGAAGCCATGCAGTCGAGAGCCGGACGAACAATGGCCCAAGCCACCGGCTACCTGGCGTACGTCCCCGCCCCGTTACCGCCGGATCCAGCTGTCGAAATGGATACAGATACCATCAGTCTCCTTTCCCGTGCCGATCAAGCTTTGGGAAAGCTCGATGGCATCGGTACGCTCCTTCCAAATCCGGACCTCTTCGTAGCGATGTACGTGCGCAAGGAAGCGCTGCTCAGTTCCCAGATCGAAGGAATCGATTCAACTCTCGATGAGGTGATTCGATTTGAAGAAGGGGAGGAACCTGCAGAAGGAGAGCGGCTTCACGACACCGCAGAAGTCGTCAATTATGTCCGAGCGCTGAATCACGGCATCCGGCGTCTTGCGGAACTCCCTCTTTGTCTTCGTCTGATTAGGGAAATCCACGCTGAGCTCATGCGCGGTGTGCGAGGGGATGGAAAAGCACCTGGCGAATTTCGTGTTACGCAGAATTGGATTGGCCCACAAGGAGCCAGCCTCGCAAAGGCAAGTTTCGTTCCGCCACCTGTACCAGAGATGAAGGACGCGCTCGATAACTTCGAGAAATTCCTGCATGAGAGAACGGAACATCCCGAGCGTGCGCATCATCCCGTCATTGTCGAATGCGCACTCGTGCATGCGCAGTTCGAGACTATCCATCCTTTCCTGGATGGCAATGGCCGGCTCGGACGGTTGCTGATTGCGCTATTGCTGCAGGAGCGGCGCGTGCTGTCCCAACCGCTGCTGTACTTGAGCCTCTACCTCAAAGGCAACCGGCTCGAGTACTACGACCGCCTTACAGCGGTGCGGAAAAATGGCGATTGGGAAGGTTGGACGAAGTTCTTTCTGAGAGGAATCGAACAGACCGCCATGGAGGCTGTCGAGACAGCGAAGAAGGTCATCGCTTTTCGCGAGCAGGCCATTCGTGCCGCGAGCTCGCTCGGTTCGACGGAATTGAGGCTCACCGAATTTCTCTTCGGGCATCCCTTGACCAACATCCAGACAGCGCAGAAACACCTCGGAGTTTCCTACAATACTGCAGCCGGTGCTATTGCCAAGCTGGAAAGCGCGAACCTGGTGCACGAGACGACAGGCAAGCAACGTAACCGGGTTTTTCGGTTTGCTGCATATCTTGAGCTTTTTGAAGAACCGGCTACGCCTGTGACGGGCACCGCCGATTGACACGTACATGGCGATTGCTTCACAACCTTGCAAGCGTGGCTGCACGGCAAAAGGGTGGGCGCTCATACAGGGCGCTGCGATGCTTGGTGAACTGATCACCCGTGAGATTCTCGAAGACCTTGCTGGCGCCACTGTCTTCAGGCGCGGTGAGGAATATTTTTCCGCCGGTGCCGTGGAGCGTCTCCGTGCTACCGACGACAATGTCACTGCCAGGGTCGAAGGCACCGAAACCTACCAGGTTGAACTGCGGGATGAGGATGACGGTGAGCTTGCCTACGAGTGTACCTGCCCGCATGCGGCCGACGGCAATTTCTGCAAACACTGCGTGGCGGTCGGATTGGCCTGGCTGACGGAGCAGGCTGGCGAAGGTGAGCCCACTGCCAAGACGGGCAGGAAAAAACGACAGGATCCCTGGCGTGACATCCGGGAGTATCTGACCACGCAGGGGTTGCAGGCCTTGATCGACCTCTTGCTGGAGGTAGCCCAACGAGACGATCGGCTCTATCGTTCTCTGTTACTCAAGGCCGAACGCTCCGGTGGTGGCGGCGACGTGGCCAAGGCATTCCGGCGCGCTATTGAAGACGCGACGCGCATCCACGGTTTCATCGATTGGCGCGAGGCTGGCACCTTCGCCGGCAACGTTGATGAGCTGGCGGATTCTCTGGCCGAACTGCTCAAGGCGGACACTGCTGCCACGCTGGTCGAGCTGTCCGAGTACGCCATCGAACGGTTGGAGAACTCACTGGAACAGATCGACGATTCGGATGGCGAGATCGGCGCCACTATCCATCGCCTGGGCGAACTGCACCTCAAGGCTTGCTCGATGGCTCGGCCGGAACCCGCCGGGCTGGCTGAGCGCCTGTTTCGATTCGAGACGATGCTGCCGTTCGGCCTTTGCAGCTTTGATTCGGTGACGTATGGGGTTCCCTTGGGCAAGCCGGGCCTGCACCGATATCGGGAATTGGCGGAGGCCGAATGGCGCAAGGTCAAGCCACGCGATGGGAAGGACAGTTACGATGCCCGGCGCTCCCGCATCACACGCGTCATGGAGCAACTCGCAGAGGCGAGCGGCAACGTCGAGGAACTGGTAGCGATCAAGGCGAGAGACCTTTCATCCAGCTACCGCTATCTTGACATCGCCGAAATCTGGACCCGGGCCAAGGAGCCCGATAAGGCACTGGAATGGGCCGAGCGTGGTCTGAAGAGGTTTCCGGAACGGCCTGACAATCGCCTGCGCGATTTCCTTGTGGCTGCCTATCTCAAGCACGGGCGCAAGGATGAAGCACTGCAACTGACCTGGATACAGTTCGAGGAGCATCCAGGGCTCGAACACTACAAGAAGCTGAAGGAAGTGGCCGGAAAACTCGGGATCTGGCCGGTGCAGCGCAGCCGCGCCTTGTCACTGGTCGCGGAGGTGATTGCACGAGCGGCGACTACTACGAACAAGTGGAAGCCCAAGCCATCCACGCCCGATCACTCCCTGCGCGTCGAGATCGCGTTGTGGGAGCAGGATCTCGACGCTGCCTGGGCGGCCGCGCATGAGGGCGTGTGCAATCGAAATCTGCTGGTCGCGCTGGCCGGGAAGCTCGAGAAGTCGCGCCCTGGTGATGCGGTCAGTCTCTATCGGCGGGTAGTCCCGGGTATCGTCGGACAGACGAACAACAATGCATACGCGGATGCGATCAACCTGATCAGCAAGGTTGCCCGCTTGATGAAAGCGCAGGACGAGTCACGGGAATTTTCCGACTATCTGGCTGAGCTGCGCGCGCAGTTCAAGGCGAAGCGGAATTTCATCAAGTTGTTGGACAGAGTAGGGCAGGCACGTCTGGAGAGCTGACTGGGTTGTCCGCGATCACCGCTGCCATCTCTAACACATTCTCGGCAGGCAAACACGACGTCCGGCTTGCCGCCGGCGCAGCGGGGCGGAGTCTCACTCACGACGACTGTTCGGGGACCCGGGATCGCGATAGACAAGCTACCTCAGCGCCTGCCTTCGAGCACGCCGCGCAGGCGCGCCAGCTCCGTGCGCGTCGCATCGGCCCCGGCGTCCGCGATCAACTGATGGCGAACGGCGAAACGGAGCAACACTTCCTGCGCATCCAGGAGTATCCGCGCGCGGGGCTCGTTCACACCCAGCACGTCGTTGCAGCTCCGGGCGAGCCGCGCCTCCATTCCATCCGGATTCAGGTAGTCGAGAAGATTGTTGCGCGGCCGGCGTTCCTTGTTTTTGGGGCGTTCCCGGCGTCGCGACCCTGCTGCGTCGTGCGCGCGGTAAACCGCCTCGAGCAGGCGCGACAACCCGAGGAACGCGCACCCGGGCGGGAAACCCTCGTCGCGCCACGCGTCCCGCGCCACGCCGATCAGCGTGCCGTCCAGGCGCAGGCACTCCTGCCAGGCGAGATCGCTTGTCCGTATGTCGTCCGTCACGAGGGCGAAGTCTGCTCGCGTCCATGTGGGGCGGGATTCCGTCTCGCAGATGACGCGGGCGGCATGCGCGATAGCCTCGGCGTCAATCTCTTCCTCGATGTCTCGCCCCAGGGCATGCGCGACCGCCTCCAGCGACGCAGCGGCGAGCGTTCCCGAACGAAGCGCGATCCCCGCGCGTAACTGGAATATCAGGCTGCACGTCTTGGGCACCGCATAGGGCATCAGGCCGTCGTCTTCGCGCTCGATGGGCAGAAAATGCTCGGCAAGTCGCAGCGCCTCGGCCTCGAAATGCCCGGCCAGCAGGTAATCCTCGATATGCGCAAGCGCATCGGCATCGTAGCCGCGTCGATCGAGCCTGCAAAAGCCATCGACCACCTCGGGAAGCAATGCGCTCAGCTTGTTGCGGGAAAATTCCTCGGCCGCCGCCCAGTAATACAAGGCCATGCCGGCCTCCTTGGTGTGAGGGACGGCCGCGGTGATGCGGCGAAACGCCGCGCGCAGGTCAGGGTGGTTGCGCCGCGCGAATTCATGCAACAGCGCGCCCCAATCAGTGGCATCTGGTGGCAACGCTAGAAGCTCACCCAGAAACTCATCCATCTGCGCCGCCGTCGGCTGCCTCACCGCATCGAATGTCCCCCAGAGTGCGTCCAGCCGACTCCTGGACTCCGGCGCTAACCTGACGCCGTAGCCGTCACCCGGATCTTCGTCAATCGCTGTATCGACTCGCACGGGATCGACGTGCCCGATAGCTGCGGCCTTCCGTGCACCGGTCATCTGCTGCACGAGCTCCTCATCGCCGCGCAGGCAGCATTTCTTGTACTTCCGGCCGCTGCCGCACGGGCAGGGCTCGTTGCGCCCGGTCTTCAATCGATCGAGCGCAGCCTCCCCGCCTCCCGGTACGGGAGGTGACATTGCCGGGGCGCTCGTGGATCGATTCTCATTCATGATCGATTACTCGCAGCGCTTTTTTCCCCTGAATCCGCTCCAACCAGCGAAGCGGGGCCTTGCCGCGGCCTATGGTGGTCAGCGTGACCGAGCCGTCCGAACGCACTACGATTTTCGGTCATTTTCGGTCATGCGCGCTGGCATTCGCTGCTGTCTCGAATCCCGCAGTACGACCGGCTTCCTGCTCACGAGTCCGGCGCCGTGCCTCCTTGCGCACCGCTCGCTTGGCCTCCTTGGCGCGCGCTCGTTCCTCGATCGACATGACGATCTCAGGCCGTTCCTTGCCGAATCTCTTGAAATAGAGTTGCTCGATGAACTGCGGAAGCGGCGCCTTCCAGGGCTCCTGGCGGTGGTTGTCGAGCTTGTTGAGCTTCTGCGGGTTCATCCCGAGTTCGTGCGCCATCTGCACGTGCGCGTGCGAGAGACGATGGCGCTTGCGCGCTTCGATCCAATTCAGGACATCCTGCGACAGTCTCATTGGGCGAATACCACGTAGAGAGAGTGTGCCGTTTCTCCCTTGCGCTCACAAGGACTGGAGCTTACAGCTTACCGTTCACTTGCCCGCGAAAGAATCGCACGAATGAGGGCATCGGAAAAATGGTAGCTATTGCCGGCAATTGCATCGAGGATGGGCTTTACGGCTGGAATCAGCCGGCGTTTTTTCGCCGCGAGCAACACACCGCCAGTTCCAATGACGCTCAATCCAAGTTTGGTGGCGATCGAACGTCCCGCTTTTTCGTCGATCAGCACAGAAACAGACAATTTGAGCGCCAGGCGGATCGCCGCTGATTCGCCAGCGTCCAGTATGGGAAAGTCTGCTTGTGCCGAAGGATCGGGGGACTTGATGAGCAGTCGCGCGCGGAGCGCTGCACGGATTGCGAGCGCGCCGGGCTTTTCCAGGTCAGCTATGCACTCAGAAACGACCGAATTGGGAACGAGGACCTGGCCGAGGACTACTGGTAGTAGATCGATCTTTCCAATAAGGCCGAACGCAATCAGCGGACCGGTGTCCGCAACGGCCGTTCTAGCCAACCGCTGCTACCTCGGCGTCGAGTTCTTCGGGCGGGTAATCGACCACAGGCATGCCCATCGAAGCAAGCTGCTCGACCATTGCTTCGTAGGATAAACCTGCCAACTTCGCAGCCTTTCCGAGGCTCAGCGTGCCATCCTGAAAGAGCTTGATGGCGAGGGCGACATGCACTCCCGCGCGCAGCAGTTCTTCGTCCAAAGGAACGGCTACGAACAGCGGGTGGCCGTGTTTCGCGACGACCGCGAGCTTGCCCTGCTCGGCGTTTCTGACCAGTTCGCCGGTGCGTTCCCTGAGGTCGCGGATAGTGAAGGATTCCATGATAGAGCTCCTAACTGTGCCATCAAATGATAGCACAATATTGTGCGTGCACGAGATGGGCTTCGACCGAGTTCTTGGACATTCCGCCCGCTATTCGGTGGCCAAAACAACTCAGCTAAAACCATACTAAACAATGGGTGGAACTGCTGATATATTTTGGCCACTTCACCGTTAACGCATTGATTGTTCTGCAATCTATACCGGCATGGGGTGCGCCAAACTTCAGACTGCACCAGGC
>CAZQJF010000044.1:10701-12122 GCA_964593735.1 uncultured Streptomycetaceae bacterium
GGTACGCCCCGACCAGCATATAGCCTGGCGCGGTGATGAGGAACCGACGGCTACGCTGGATCTCATCGATCTCGTGCGCGGCGCTCGTCCGCTACCGGCATCGAAAAATAGCGTGAGTGAGCGAGCAATCATGACCGGAGATGACCACCTGCAATTCGCCTGGTGTCGGTGAAAATAGAGCTGCTGCGCGCAAATTGGGTAGTTGAATGACAGAGATTGGCCTGATTACCCCGAGCTCCGGACAGCCCTCGGGCGCAAACAAGGCATTTCCCGTGACGACGGTCAATCACCTGTCATATCCGTCATTGGACTACAGGAATACCCGGGATTTTTACGTCGATCTTCTGGGAATGCGAACGGTATGGGACGATGGCACGAAATGCCAAGTCGACTGCGGCCCTGACTCGGCGCCGAACAGCATCTATCTCACGTCGGGAACGCCGGACACTGTGCCGACGGTGGCGCACTTTTCCTTTGGTCTTCCGAACTATTGGGCCATGGCGGAACAATTGAAAACGGAATTGGCCCGTCGGGGTCTTCAGGGTGTCAAGCCGGATGGCCAAGCCGGCTGGTTTGTTAATGGCCCCTCCGGCTTCGTGCAACACATCGTCGTGGTGAAGGACCCGGCCATGTTCCCCGGGGCCGCGAAGCCCTGTGCAGAGGCCAACTCGGCGGAATGCAGGGAAGCATATGAATTGGGGCTAAAGAATCTCGATTCAATTCCCAAAGCAAGCGGCAGAGGGTTCGATGCTCTCTATTTCAATTACATTATCCTGCATGTGCCTGATGTCAGCAGGGAGCGCGACTTTTACACGAGCTTGATGGGGATGAAGGTCGTAGCCGACATGAAGGACGAGGTTTCGCTGCAGTTTGGGGAGAACACGCTCGTGCTGCGTCCGGCTGGGGCAGCCGGCAAGCCGTATTGCAATGAATTCGGATTCGTCGTTAGAAATTACGACCAGGCCAAGGTGAAGGCTGAGTTGGATCGCCGTGGCATCAGCTCGGCGCCTGGCGCATTTGGGGGGGTGGCTTTCCGCGATCCGAATGCTCTCAAGATTGGGATCGCAGGGCGCCGCTAAAGAGCAAGCGCAAGGAATTCGCTGGCTGCTTGGATTGTGTATAAGGTAATGCCCCCGCAGATATTCATGCAGAGTCCCAGGCCGGACCGTGCGGCGGGTTGACGATTCGCGTTCCGCGGGCCAACGCCGAGATGGCGGCCATCTCGTCGTTCGTGAGCGTGACGTCGAGGACCTTCAGGTTTTCGCGCAACTGTTCGACGTTCTGTGCGCCGGGGATGGCGACGATCCGTTCCTGCTGCACGAGCCACCGCAGTGCGACTTGCGCGACGCTCAACCGCCGCCGCTTCGCGATCTCCTGCAGGACCGGGTCGTTCAAGACCGCCCCGCGGGCGAGCGGCGAAT
>CAZQJF010000045.1:0-1581 GCA_964593735.1 uncultured Streptomycetaceae bacterium
CGCCCGAAGGGAGATTGCTGTTTGCGTTCTGGATCGCGCTGACGATCTTGTCCAGACCCAGCCTGCGCGCCGTAAGCGCCTCGGGATTGAGATAGACCCGCACCGCGTACTTCTGCGCGCCGAAAACCAGAACCTGGGCCACGCCGTTTACCGTGGAGAGCCGCTGCGCGATGTTGGTCTCGGCGAATTCGTGGAGCTGCTGTAGCGGCAAAGTTTTCGCACTGACCGCCAGAAAGACGATCGTGAAATCCGCGGGATTGACCTTGCGCAGCGTCGGAGGATCAACGCCGTCCGGCAACCGTCGCATGGCCTGCGAGATGGCCGTCTGCACGTCCTGGGCCGCCGAGTCGATATCGCGCTCCAGGCTGAATTGCAGCGTGATGCGTGTCCTGCCGTTGGTGCTGACCGAATTCATGGTGTCCACGCCGGGGATCTGGCTGAACTGGCGTTCCAGGGGCGTGGCGACCGTCGAGGCCATGATTTCCGGGTTGGCTCCGCGCAACTCCGCCTCAACCCGGATAGTGGGAAAATCGACATTGGGCAGCTCATTCACCGGCAAAGCCCGGAAAGCGACCAACCCGAAGATGATGATGGCCGCAACAATTACGGTCGTTGCGACCGGCCGCTCGATGAAGATTTTCGATAGATTCATTTCGACTATCCTTCCGACTTGCCTTCCGATTTCTTGCCGCCCTTCTTGCCGCCCTTGCCCTTCTTGCCCTTGCCCGTTTCCCCACCCTTGCTCTCCGCACCGGCAAGACGCACCGTCGCGCCCGGCTCCAAAGCCTGCGGGATCTCGGTAATCACCTGGTCGCCGGACTTGATGCCCGCGGCGATCACCACCTCGTTACCGATCTGGCGCGATACTTTGACCGACCGCACCACGACTTTGCTGGCAGGATCGATCAAGTAAACGAAACTGCCATCCTGTCCCGGTTGCACCGCGGCTTCCGGCACCACGACGGCCTCGGTTTCTATCCTGAGTATGATACGCACGTTCGCGAACTGGCCCGGCCACAGAATCTCGTCCTTGTTCACAACGCGGGTCTTGAGGACGACGGTGCCGGTCTGGGGCGTCACGGTGTTGTCGATGAACACCAGCTTCCCCTCGGCCGCCGCTGGGCCGCTGCGGTCCCCCAAAATTTCTATGCGCATGTCCTTTTCGTACTGGTAGCGGCGAATCTCCTCGAGTTGCCGCTCCGGGATGCTGAACGAAACGAGTATGGGATCGGTGCTGTTGATGGTCACGAGCGGGACTCCCCCACCCGCGGCGGGCACCAGGTTTCCCGGCTTCACCGCCAGCGATCCGGTCCGTCCCGAAATCGGGGCGTGGATCCGCGCAAACTCGACCTGTATACGCGCCTGCTCTACCAGCGCGCGGTCTGCGGCGACTGTTGCTTCGAGCGACTTGGTCGAAGTGACCGCCAGGTCGAACTCCTGGCGGGTAATGAACTCGCGCTTGAGCAGGGGCTCCAGGCGCGCCTGCTGAACTTTGGCGTTTTCGAGCTGCGCCAGGTCACGGGCGAGTTGTGCCTGTGCCTGCCGGTGCGAGGCCTCGAACGTGCGCGGATCGATCTGAAA
>CAZQJF010000045.1:1681-12073 GCA_964593735.1 uncultured Streptomycetaceae bacterium
GCTCTCGGACACGCCGGCTCCGCCCTGCTGCCACCACCACCAGCCGCCATAGGCTCCCGCCGCGATCGCGCAGAACAACACCAGCATCCAGAGTCTCTTCATCTTGGTGTGATCGCCTGCATTATTTTATCGTCGGAGCCGATGGCATAGTTCAATCGCGCCACAGCCACGAACCAGTCGAGATAGGACTGGATGCGCTGAACACGAGCGTTCGCCTCATCCAACTGTGCCGTAATCAAATCCAATAACGATCCAAAGCCCGACTGGTAACGGGCCAGGGTCGCCTCGGCGGTCTGCTGAGCGGCCTTCAACTGGACTGCCGTGGTGCTGACGCCGTCGGCAGCCGTGCGCACATCGTAAAAGGATTGCCAGACATCGAGTTCGGTTTGCCGGGTGAGAGCGTCACGCGAGGCTTCCGACTGGGCCGCTCGCGCCTCGGCCTGACGCAGCGCGTAGGTCTGCCGGAAGCCCGTGAACAGCGGAATGCTCACGTTCAGAGAGATGCTGTTCGTGTCCGCCCTCGGATTGTCGTGCCGGAAAAACGTCGCCCCGGTCGAGGCATTCACGCTGATGGTGGGAAAGCCGGCCCGGGCAGCCGCATCGGCCTGGGAACGTGCGGCGCGCGCCTGCGCCTCGGCGGCGATCAGGTCTGCCCTGCTCGCCTTGGCGCGGGTGAGCAGGCTGTCCAGCGATTCCGTAACCTCGGTGATTCTGGGCTCTCCCTCAAGACGCTGTATGCGCAATCCGGCGTTCACCGGGAGACCGGCCGCCGAAGCCAGTGCCCCCCGCGCTTTCTCGAGGCCGCCTCTGCTGCGCGTCAGATTGAGCTGTGCCTGCGCAACCTGTGTCTCCGCGCGATAGACGTCCGCGACCGTCGCCAATCCCGCTTCCCGCCGCCGCTGCGATGCGTCCAGTGCCGTCTGCACGGATTTCAGAAACAATTCGTTCGACTTTACCAGCTCCTCCGTTCCGAGGTATTGAAAGTAGGACTGTTCAACCAGAAAGATCACATCCTGCAGCACCCGGTTTTGCGTTAGCGTTGCAGCCAGCGCCAGGAATTCGGCGGCCTTGAGCTGGTGGTCTCCCACGCCGAAATCGAACAACACCCAGCTCAGGGTGACCGAAGGGCCGTAACGGGTGAGCCACGAAATCTGGTTTCCGCTTTGGCCGCCCGATTCGCTGCGCTGCGCCAGCAACGACCCGGTAATCTGCGGCAGGTCTTCCGCCTGCTGCAGGCCCACCCCCGCAGCGGCGGCCCGCGCGGCAAACCAGGCCTGCCGGGTCCGGGGGTTGTTCTGCAGGGCGAACTCTGTCAGTTCCGGCAACGACAGTGCGCGATCCGCGGGCAATTTGACGGCAGGCGGCTCCGGGATCGAAGGCAAAAGACCAGGCGATTGCCAAGGCACGTTCGGCGCCGGCGCCGTGTGGTGTTCCGTCTTGAATGGATCCTTGATATCTCCGAACGGCGCGGCCACGACGGTCAGGGACGTTCCCGCCAGACCGAGCAACAGAACTGTTGCCCGCTTGAGGCACACCGAATTCAAGACTAGCCCGTCCCCTCCAAGAAACCCGCAGATAACCGCTGCTGCCGGGCCCCGGAGTGAACCTAGTCACCGGCGTTTCCGTTAGCGGAAAATCGTGAGTCGAAGAATCATAGCACACCGATTTTCCGCCCGAGCCCGGCAACTTAGCTTGCGTTGGAGGGGTCAACAGTGAGCCCGTGTCAGGCGCCTCGGCGTGGCCGCGCAGCTACCCGCAGTGTCCTAACCTCTTGCCGCAATTGGAGAAGACTTGATGTGTCATACCCGCCATGAGGGCATTCTGTTCAGGAATGGATACAAAACCTTGCGTGCGGTTGCGTTGGGGGTTGCCGCTGTCGTTCTGAACCTTACCAACTTGTCATCTTCGGTATGGGCGCAGCCCGTCAGCAGCGAGGATCATGTTTTTCGAGTGGTTCGGGTGGTCGAGGGCCTGGAGCACCCGTGGGCACTCGCATTTTTGCCGGATGGACGCTTCCTGGTCACTGAACGCCCCGGACGCCTTCGCGTCATCAAGGACGGCAGGCTCGACCCGCGGCCGATCGCCGGGCTGCCGCAAGTCACCGCCTTCGGCCAGGGCGGTCTGCTCGATGTCGCCGTGCATCCGCGTTTCGTGGAAAACAGCCTCGTCTATGTCTCGTACGTCGTGCGCGGCGAGGGCGGCGTCGGTACGGAAGTGGCCAGCGGACGCCTTGCCGGCGACCGGCTCGAAAACGTACAGGTGATCTTTCGCATGCAGCCCAAGTCGGGCGGTGGTCAGCACTTCGGCTCGCGGCTCGTTTTCAACCGCGAAGGCCACCTCTACATCACACTGGGCGACCGCGGCGAACGAGGCCGTGCACAAAGGCCGGACGATCATGCCGGCTCCGTGATACGCCTGCACGACGACGGCCGCGTGCCGAAAGACAATCCTTTTGTCGACAAGCCCGGGTGGAAACCGGAGAAGTACACACTGGGCCACCGCAATATGCAGGGCGCGGCGCTGCACCCGCAGACGGGCATGCTCTGGACCCACGAGCACGGGCCGCAGGGCGGCGATGAGATCAACATCGTGCGGCCGGGATTGAATTACGGCTGGCCCGTCATCACCTATGGCGCCGAATACGGCAGCGGGACGACGATCGGGCAAGGCACGCACCAGCCCGGTATGGCGCAGCCGGTGCACTACTGGGTGCCCTCGATCGCCCCTTCCGGGATGGCGTTTTACAACGGCGACAAGTTCCCGCGGTGGCGCGGGGATCTTTTCGTCGGGGCGCTACGCGACGAACTGCTGGTCCGTCTGAAACTGGATGGTGAAAAGATAGTAAAAGAGGAGCGCATGCTCAAGGGTGTTCTGGGGCGCCTACGTGACGTGCGCACCGGCCCGGACGGGTTCCTCTACATACTTACCGACTCGCCAGCCGGGACCCTGATACGGCTTGAACCCTCCGGCTCCTAGCAGCCGTTCGGACTTGCCGTCGTGAACGGGCAATGCGAACGCAGGGGGACGTCGATCTCGACCAGCAGCGTTCGGCACTCAAAGCCGGGCACGCTGCAAGGCCCGCCGGCGGGTCACGCGGCCACCCTGGGCAATTCTGCTTCGGAATGGCGCGCCTCGATAATGGGCGCGGCCTCCTCTGCAAGCGGCGTCTCAGGCTGCGTTCCGGCGGTCTCGATCAGGCCGCTCAGGTCGCCCAGCGGCGGCAACTCTTCGAGCGAGCGCAAGTTTAGATCGTCGAGAAAACCCCTGGTCGTCGCGTAAAGCGCCGGACGCCCGGGCACTTCACGGTGGCCCACGACGTCGATCCATCCGCGAGCTTCCAGTGCCCTCATGATATTGGTCGAAACGACGACCCCGCGGATGTCCTCGATATCCCCGCGCGTAACCGGTTGCCGGTAGGCGATGATGGTGAGCGTCTCGAGCACCGCGCGTGAGTAGCGCGGCGGCTTCTGCGGATTGAGCCGGTCGATGTACTGCTGATATTGCGGCCGGGCACGAAAGCGCCAGCCCGAGGCCACCTGGGTGAGCTCCACCCCCCTCTCCTGCCAGTCGTCGCGCAATTCTTCGAGCACGCGCCGCAGCGTGTCGTTCGACAGTTCCAGGTCGAACAGTTTCTTCAGTTCGGGCAGCTGCAACGGCTCCTGGCTCACCAGCAGCACCGTTTCCAATACGAGCTTGACGTGCGTCAAATCCAGGGATGGTTTGTCCATAAATAAGATGGTAGCGGCGGTTCAATGTACCGTTGTGAGATGTCCGGTCTTCAGGCTGACGTAGATCGGCGCATACGCTGCCTGCTGGGTCAGCTCCACCAGGCTTTCGCGAGCCAGCTCGAGCAACGCGAGCAGGGTAACCACCAGCACAGCCACACCTTCGTGCGGGTCGAACAGCTCGCTGAATTCGATGTATTTCGCTTCCTGCAGTTTGCGCAACACCCGGCTCATGTGCTCACGCACCGACAACTGCTCGCGCGTGATCCGGTGGTGGCGATTCACCGACGCCCGCGCAAGCAGCGCCAGCCAGGCGCCGCGCAGGTCTTCCGCGTTGACTTCCGGCAACCGGTCTGGCCCGCTTTGCTCGAACAGGACCTGGACGATGCCGAAGTCGCGCCCGGCCTGCGGCAGCTCGTTCAGACACTGCGCGGCCTGTTTCATTCTTTCGTACTCGAGGAGGCGCCGCACCAGCTCCGCACGCGGGTCATGCTCCACGTCGACGCTGGCCGGACGTGGGAGCAACATGCGCGATTTTATTTCGATCAGCATCGCCGCCATCAGCAGATACTCGGCTGCGAGTTCGAGGCTGCGTGTGCGCATCAGTTCGACATACTCGAGGTACTGCGCGGTCAGCCTCGCCATCGGGATGTCGAGAACGTTGATGTTTTCCTTGCGGATGAGGTAGAGCAGCAGGTCGAGCGGACCCTCGAACTGCTCGAGAAAGACCTCCAGGGCGTCTGGCGGGATATACAGGTCGTGGGGGAATTCCAGGACCGGCTGGCCGTAAACCAGGGCGAGCGGCTCGGTGCGGGCGGCGGGTACGCCGGGAGTCTCGCCAGCCGGGTTCATCGGGGGGGTGTTCCGTTACGTGAAACCATCGCCTATTCTACAGCGAATTGCCCGCGTGACTACAAGCTATCGGGGTGCAGGGGGGTGCGGGACACTACTGGTGGCGCTTGAGCGGCCCCCCATCCAGCGCCAAATCCCTGAAATCAGGTGTAATCCAGCCCCATCGCCTGCTTGACCTCCCGCAGGGTCTCCTGTGCGAGCTTGCGCGCTTTCTCGCAGCCATCGGCGACGACGTTGCGCACCAGCGTGGGATCATCGAGATACTTTTGAGCTGCCTCGCGGATAGGCCTGAGTTCCGCGAGCACGGCATCGATCACGGGCTGCTTGCATTCGAGGCAACCGATACCGGCGCTGCGGCAGCCTTGCTGCACCCAGTCCCGGCGCGTCTCGTCCGAATAGATCAGGTGAAGCTGCCAGACAGGGCACTTGGCGGGGTCACCGGGATCGGACCGTTTCACGCGTGCCGGATCGGTGGGCATTCTCCGGATTTTCTCGGTGATGCTTTCGGGCTCCTCACGCAACGCTATCGTGTTGTTGTACGACTTCGACATCTTCTGGCCGTCGAGGCCGGGCATCTTGGGCGCATCGGTGAGCAAAGCCCTCGGCTCCGGCAACACGACCTTGCCGCCTCCCTCGATATAACCGAACAGCCGCTCGCGCTCTCCCAGCGGCAGGTTCTGGGCCTCCTCCACCAGAGACCGCGCCGCTGCAAGGGCCTCTGCATCGCCTTTCTCCAGGTACTTGGTGCGCAACTGGCGATAGAGCCGCGCGCGCTTGGCGCCGAGCTTCTTGATCGCCGTCTCCGCCTTATCCTCGAAACCCGGGTCTCTCCCGAACACGTGGTTGAAACGGCGGGCGACTTCGCGCGTGAACTCGATGTGCGGAACCTGGTCCTCACCGACCGGTACCTGGCTCGCGCGATAGATGAGCACGTCCGCGGTTTGTAAAAGGGGATACCCGAGAAAGCCGTACGTGGAAAGGTCCTTGTCACCGAGTTTCTCCTGCTGGTCCTTGTAACTCGGTATGCGCTCGAGCCAGGAGAGCGGAGTTACCATCGAGAGGAGCAGGTGCAGTTCAGCATGCTCGGGCACGCGCGACTGAATGAACAGTATCGCCTGCGCGGGGTCCACCCCGGCGGCCAGCCAGTCGATGACCATCTCCCAAACGCTCTGCTCGATCACCTCCGGCGTCTCGTAATGAGTGGTGAGCGCGTGCCAGTCGGCGACGAAATAGAGGCATTCGAACTCGTGCTGCAGCCGGACCCAGTTATCGAGCACGCCGTGCAGATGCCCGAGATGCAGGGCGCCGGTCGGCCGCATGCCCGACAGTACTCGGTTATTGAACATTGGAATTCCCGGTTCCCTACAGGTTCGTCAGCCTGATGAGCTCTTGCACCGGCAGATCGATCAGCGCAGCCACCGCGATCAGGCTCACCCGGCCTTGCGCATAGGCAGTGAGATCGCCGAAATGCCTGGCGACGTACCCGTGCGCGGCTTCGTGCAGCGTGATCGCGAATATCACCGGCAGGGCGTAAACCGCGATCATCTGGATGAGATTCAGGTCCAAATGTTGAATGCGTGCTGAATGCGTGCTGAATGCGGGATGATGAAGACGGAATAGTTTAACAGGCTTGCTGCGGGACACCCATTCACTCGTGGCCGTTGGCCCGCCTCAAGCGCCGAGCGGCCCAAGACTACCCTTGCCCATGCGCAAGATCACGGCCGCATCCCCGGTCAGGTCCACTACCGTTGTCGGCGTGATGCCGCACGATCCGCTGTGGAGCACGAGATCGACCGCGTGCTCGAGCCTGGAGCGTATCTCATTCGGATCGTTCAACGGCACTGGGTCGCCCGGCAACAGCAGAGTCGAGGTCAGCAACGGTTCCCCCAGCTCGGCAAGCAGCGCGCGCACGACACGGTGGTCGGGAATGCGCAAGCCTATGGTCTTCCGGCGCGGATGCTGCAGCCGCTTCGGCACCCCGCGCGTGGCCCTGAGTATGAATGTGTAGCTTCCGGGGGTTGCAGCTTTGAGCAGCCGGAACTGCCGATTGTCCACCTTCGCATACACAGCGAGCTCGGCGAGATCCCGGCATGCCAGAGCGAAATGATGGCGCGCGTCAACCTGCCGGATGGCGCGCATGCGCTCCATCGCGGTCTTGTCGCCGAGATGACAGCCCAGCGCATAACACGAATCGGTGGGATACACGATGATGCCGCCCTCCCGCACGATTTCCGCGGTTCGGCGGATGAGCCGCGGCTGCGGATTGTCGGGATGAACGGAGAAGAACTGGGACATGGATCAGTCTCGAGTTTCGAGTTTGGAGTTGCGAGTCCATTCTGTTATTTGTTGACAACTTGAAACTCGAAACCGGAAACTCACCAACTGTTCCATATCGGCACGCACCCATCAGGTAAATCCGGCAGCCCACCCAGATCGCAGCGGCTCTCCTGGATGCCGTGGAAATCGGAGCCTGCTGAGGCCAGTAGACCGTACCGATATGCATACCGGGCGTAGAGGTCATATTGGTCGACCGTGTGGCTGCCGGTTACGACCTCGATGCCGGCGCCACCCGAATCCCTGAATTCCCCGAACAAGGCCTCCCGCTGCGCACCGTCCAGCCGGTAGCGGCCGGGATGCGCCAGCACGGCAATACCCCCGCTCGCGCTGATCCAGCGCACGGCCTCATCCATCTTCGCCCACAGGTGTGGCACGTGGCCCGGTTTCCCCGCCACCAGGAACTTCTTGAATACCGCCTGCACGTCGCGCGCGTAGCCCCGCTCCACGAGAAAGCGCGCGAAATGGGCGCGTCCCACCAGTTCCCGGTTCGTGACGTAGCTGCGCGCACCCTCGAGGCTGCCGGGCACTCCCGATTTTTCCAGCGCCGCGGAGATGGTCGCTGCGCGCGCGTGACGGCCTTCGCGCAGCCGGGCCAGCCCACCGGCAAGCTCGGGATGATCGGGATTCACATGCAGCCCGACGACATGGATGGTTTGCCCTTGCCAGGTAACGGAAATCTCCACGCCATCGAGCAGCGTCACCCCCGCTTGCACGGCCTGGCATCGGGCTTCGGCCAAGCCCCCCGTTTCGTCGTGGTCGGTGAGCGCCAGTACGGCCACGCCGCGAGCAGCCGCCCGCGCTACCAGGTCCGCTGGACACAACAAGCCATCGGAGTAAGTGGAATGGCTGTGCAAGTCGAATTTCACAGAGAAATCCCTTAGGATTCTGGAACTCTACACTTCGGAAGGCTGCGACAGTTGCCCGCTCGATGCGCCGGAACCGAGCCCGGTACGGGCCTGATTTGCTGGTCTTCGCACAACAGTTTCCTCAGATAAAACCATACCATCGAGGTGTCAGTTCTACTAAAACATTAACTTCCGGCCTCTCTACCGCTATAATCGGCCCGGTTACGGTGGGAGACGAAAATGAACAGCAGTCAGAAGAACTTCCTCGGGATCGCCGCGGGCAGCCTGTTGCTGGTGCTGCTCTTTCCTCCGTTCGATCAGTTCTCGATCGCCAACTTCAAGGTTCCGGTATTCGGGGGCTTTCACTTCTACTTCACTCCCCCGCAATACAGCATCGTCAACACCAGCATGCTGCTGCTGGAAGTGTTCGTGGTGTTTATCAACGTGGGTATCGGCTGGCTCCTGCTGCAGGACAAGGCCGGCGCCGGCCCGCCCGGACGCGGGCCCGGGTATCAGAATGCGGTACTCCTGTTCGCCGCCGTCAACCTCGTCGTAATCGTACTTTTTCCGCCCTTCGAGTCGGTATTCGCCGTGGCGAATGCCGCACTGCCGACGTTCGAGGGTTTCTATTTTCTTTTCGGCCGCCAACCCAATCACGTCATAGTCACGACGCTCCTCTACATCGAGGTAATCTTCGTCCTGGTCAACTGCGCGCTTGCATGGCTCATCTTCAGGCAGGCGCCAGCAGCCGCGCTCACTTCAGCACAAGCGCAGGCGCTCGCCGCGCAGCTGCGCCGCGGGTAGAAGCTGACGGGGAGCCGCCCAGCCGTGCGGCGGCGTCAGGCGATGCGTTGCCGCAGACGGCTCTGCGCCGGCACGTGCTGGGTCAGGAATTCCATCTGATCGGCAAGGATCCGCCGATTCGTGAGTATCAGGTACTCCGCGCGATTAGGCACGTAGGGCAGGTAGATCAGTTCCATTCCCGCCTGCTCCGGCGTGCAATTGCCTTTTCTCTCGTTGCAGTCACGGCACGCCGTGACCGAATTCATCCACGTGTCCCTGCCACCGCGCGAAAACGGCGTCACGTGATCGCGGGTGAGCCTGGCGATCGGGAGCATGTCGGCGCAATAGGCGCAAACCTGGCGGTCGCGGTGGAACAACTCCCGATTGTTGAGCGGCGGCACCTGGCTGAAAGCCTTCATCGCCATCGCCTTGCCCTTGATCGCGATGATGCTGTGCGCCGTGATGCTGGAGCGCCGCCCGGTGACGCGGTTCATTCCTCCATACACCGTGAACGCGTTCGCCCCAATGTTCCAGGCGACCTGGTCCTTGGAGTAGTAATAGCAGGCGTGCTGCCACGAGATCCAGCGATGGGGCACCCCGTGCGTATCGAGCGTCAAAATCAGCGGATAGGCACTGCGCAGTCCGGTATGTCTTGCGGTAGCCACGTACATGGTGAAAAACCGGTTGCTCCTGGATTCAGTCCAAACGAATATTCAACATCATCTCCATTTTTGCCTCTGCCACAATACACCACAATCATGAATACATGCCAGTTTTCCAACCCGGAAGCGGAGCCGCCCGAAGACGCCGACATGAATGAATGGTGCGGTGCAAACGGGCAGGGTATAATGGCGCGGTTGAGAACCATGACCAGTCCGTCTCTTTCCGTTGCGGGAAGAGTCTGCCGGAAGCCGTGATTACACACCGCGACGTTCCCGAAGCCACCGTCACTGCCGCTGCTCCCGCCTCGTCGTTCGCAGAGCTCGGATTGATTCCGGATTTACTGCGCGCCCTTGCCGATCAGGGCTACCTGCAACCCACGCCGATCCAGGTCAAGGCGATACCGCCCATCCTGCAGCGGCGCGATGTGATGGGGGCCGCCCAAACCGGAACCGGAAAGACCGCAGGGTTCACCCTCCCCCTGCTGCAGTTTCTCGCGCCGCAGGCCAACACGAGTATTTCTCCCGCCCGGCACCCGCTGCGCGTGCTGATCCTCACGCCCACGCGCGAGCTCGCCGCGCAAGTCGAGGAAAGCGTGCGCAGCTACGCCAAATATCTGCCACTGCGCAGCGCGGTGGTCTTCGGCGGCGTGGACATCGATCCTCAGATCAAGGCATTGCACGCCGGCGTGGAAATCCTGGTCGCCACGCCGGGGCGGCTGCTCGATCACCTGCATCAGAAGACCGTCAGTCTCTCCCGTGTCGAATTCCTCGTGCTCGACGAAGCCGATCGCATGCTCGATATGGGCTTCATCCCGGATATCAAGCGCATACTGGCAGTGCTGCCCAAGCAGCGGCAAAACCTGCTTTTTTCAGCTACTTTTCCGGACGAAGTCCGCAGGCTCGCCAAGGAACTGCTGCACGCCCCGGTGACGGTCGAAGTCGCTGCGCGCAATGCCCCGGCCGACCTCGTCACGCACCTGGTGTATACGGTCCCGCTCCTGCGCAAGCGCGCGCTGCTCGTCCATCTCATCCGTTCACGCGACATGCGCCAGGCGCTCATATTCGTGCGGATGAAGCGCGACGCAAACCGCCTCGCCCGCCAGCTCCAGCAGGACGGGGTCGTCGCCAAGGAGATACACAGCGACCGCACCCAGGCCGAGCGCATGCAGGCGCTCGAGGAATTCAAGC
>CAZQJF010000046.1:0-12068 GCA_964593735.1 uncultured Streptomycetaceae bacterium
TGCCTCATGCTCCATCGAATCATTCCACTCGTCTCAAGTCCATAACAGGCTCTAGGATTCTTGAGATGAGTTCCAGCATTTTTCCGGCGTATTGCCTGGGCTCCCGCCTGCGCGGGAGCGACGAGCAGGCATCAGCCCTCTTTATCGATCACCTTCTGGATTTCTTCCGCCGAAACCTTGATCTCGACCTTCGCGCGCTCCTCCTGCAACAGCAGGAACACCCGCGAGTCCCTGGCGCCCCAGCCGCGGTTCATCGCTTCCGCCATCTCGGCATGGGCGAGACTGTTGAGACGCATCGGCACGCCGATCTCGCGCGCGAGCTCGGTGGCGAGCGTCACGTCCTTGAAAGCGAGAGCGAGCGCGAAATCGGGCGGCTCGAACTTGCCCTGAAGGAACTGGTCGGCCATGCGCTCGAAAGTACGCTTGCGTCCTAACGCGCCCTGGCGGATCGCTGACCACAAGGCGAGCGGCTCCACGCCGGCCTTGACGCCCATCGTGAAGACTTCCGCGACCGCGCAGTGGATCGCGTAGCCCGCGGCGTTGTGCACCAGCTTGGCGACCGACCCGGCGCCGATCGCGCCGATGTAGCGCACCTGGTCACCGATGGCGTCGAGCACCGCGCGGTACTGGTCGAATACCGCCTTGTCGCCGCCGACCCACAGCGCGAGCTTGCCGCTCTTCGCGCCGCGCGGCCCCCCGCTCACCGGCGCATCGAGCATCGGTATCCCCTGGGCGGCGAAGCGTTCGCTCAGGCGGCGCACCACGGTCGGCGAATTGGTCGAAAGATCGAACCACGCCGCGCCTTTCTTCATGCCCTTGATGAGACCCTCCGCGACCGCCTCCACCTCGCGCGGTCCGGGCAGCGACGTCAGCACGACGTCCGCATCTTTCGCCACCGCTTCGGGAGTGTCGGCCCAGACGCAGCCCGCGGCGAGATGCGGCGCTGCCGCCTCGCGGCGCAAATCGTTGACGGTGAGATCGTGGCCGCCTTTGCGCGCATTGAGCGCCATGTGAGCGCCCATCGTACCCAAGCCTATGAACCCGACACGCATGATTCCCCCTTTCCACCGATGATACGAAACTGGATGACCATTCAGTTTCGCTCGACGCTCCCCTCGCCCCTCGGGAGAGGGGTTGGCGGTGAGGGATCGAGCGATCACGATGATTTCTCTGAAGCTTACCACGCAGCGCGCTATGATCCCGAAGGTCCACATCCGTAGGTCCGTTTGGTGGAAATCTGCTTGCAACCATTGGCCACGGAATCACACGGAAACACGCGGAATTTGAAGCAAGAGTCCCATGGCCGCCGAATTGCACGCGAAACGATAAGACGGAACACGTGAGATGATTTTATTTGCCTTTATTGGCCTGGCTTTCCGTGGTTTCCGTGTGTTTCCGTGGCTGATCTTCGATCTTGATTTTCGCTTCGGAACTGACGCCTAAATGCTGATCGCCCAACCCGGGCGCATGGGTCCGCTCAAGCTGCGCAACCGCATCATCATGGGCCCGATGGGGACCAACTACGGGACGACCGACGGATTCTCCACCGAGCGCGACAAGCTCTACTACGGCGAACGCGCGAAAGGCGGCGCGGCGATGATCATCACCGAAGCAATGGTGATCACGGCGGGCGCGCGCAACCATACCAATTCCCTGTGCCTGTTCCACGACCGCTACATTCCCGGCCTCGCGGACGTCGTGCAGGCGATCCATGACGGCGGCGCCCTCGCGGCCGGGCAGATCAATCACCGCGGCGCGCTGCTCAAGCGCTCGGTGCTGGGCATGGAACCGGTGACGGCGTCCGACTGGCAAAACCCCAACACCGGAGAACCGGCCCGCGCGGTGACCCTCGCGGAGATCGAGGCGATCCAGCACGCGTTCCTGGATGCCGCGCGCCGCCTCTACCGGGCGGGCTACGACGCCGTGGAGCTGCACGCCGCCAACGGCTATCTCTTCCAGCAGTTTTTGAGCCCGCGCATCAACCGGCGCGAGGACCGCTACGGCGGACCGGTCGAGAACCGGATGCGCTTCCTGCTGGAAACGGCGGCGCTGATACGCGGCGAGCTGCCGGATTTCCCGCTCATGGTCAGGGTGAGCGCGACCGAGTACTGCGAGGGCGGCTACAGCGAGCAGGACATGATCGCGCTGTGCCAGGCGCTGGAACGCGCCGGAGTGATCGCGATCGACATGTCGGGCGGCACCAACGAGAGCCCGCAGTTGTCGCGCTACTGCATACAGCCGCCCTCCTTTCCCCGGCGCTTTCTGGAGCCCTATGCGCGGCCGATCGCGCGGGCGCTCGCCGTGTCGACGATCATGGCCGGGCGGGTGATCGATGCACAGGACGCCGAAGGCATACTCCAGGCCGGCAGCGCGGACTTCGTGGCCGTCTGCCGCGCGCTGGTGGCCGACGCGTACTGGCCGCGCAAGGCCTTCGGAGAAATCGCGACGCCGATCCGCAAGTGCATCTCGTGCAACGTGTGCTTCGAGCGCCTGACGCTCGAGCGCGATGTCGCGTGCGTGACCAATCCGATGGTCGGCCTCGCGTTCGAGCGCATCGAGATGGCGGAGCCGCAGCTCGCCCGCGATGCGCCGCCGCGTCCCGCAGCGGAACGCAGGCGCATCCTGGTGCTGGGCGCGGGCGTGGCCGGCGTGGAAACCGCGCGCGTGGCAGCGGGACTGGGGCACGAGGTCGAAATCTGGGAGAAAGCCGCGCAGGCGGGCGGGCAGATGCCGCTCGCGCTGGCCGCGCCGGACAAGGCGGACGTGGCGGGCGTGTGGACTTATCGCTGGGAGCAGATCGAGAGCCTCGGCATCCCGGTGCGCACCGCAGTGCATGCGACCGCCGAGGCCATCCGTGATTTCCGTCCCGACGTGGTGGTGATCGCTACCGGAGCGAAACCGCGGCCCCTGCCATTTCCGGTGAATACCCGCAAGCCGGTGCTCCACGCATGGGACGTGTTGCTCGATCACGAGCGCGTGCCGCGCGGCGCGCGCATTACGATCATCGGCGGCGGCATGGTCGGGATAGAAACCGCCGACACCCTGATCCACTACCGGGGCGTGAAGGCGACGGTGATCGAAGGCCTGCCCGTCATCGCCAGGGAGATGGCCCGAAACAACCGCTACGACGTGCTGGACCGGCTGGAAAAAGGCGGCGCGCGGGTGCTTACCAACGCCCCGGTGGAGTGCGTGGAAGGCGATACCATCTGGGCAATGATCGGCGGCGCACGCACGGCCATCGAAGCGGGCGAGCTGATCGTCTCTGCGATCGGGCCGCTGCCCAACCGGGACATCGTCCCGGAGGTGGAGCGCTCGGGCGCGCCCTATGTCCTGGCGGGCGACTGCAACCAGATCGGCGACTTCATGACCGCGATTCGCGATGGCTGGCTCATCGCTTTAGGATTTTCTCGGACACTGCCCCCGAGAAAATCCTCAGATGTGCAACAATGAGAATCACGGGCCAGGCGCTATCGAATGGCCTTACACTCCGGACTTTCCAGAATTCATGCACTCAAATAGGGGAAGACTTGATGGCGCGCTCCGGAATACTGATATCGATCGTCCTCGCGGCAGCGCAGGTGCCGGCGCTTGCGCAAACCTATCCGGCGAAACCAGTGCGTCTGATCAACGCGTTCGCGCCCGGTGGCGCGAGCGACGTGGTCGCGCGCAATTTCGCCGCCAAGCTGACCGAGTCCATGGGACAGCAGGTCACGGTCGAGAACCGCGTCGGTGCGGGCGGCAACATCGCGTCCGAGTTCGTCGCGCGCAGCCCCGCCGACGGCTACACCATACTGATGGGAACGCTGTTCCTCGCCACCAACCAGAGCCTGTACTCCAGGCTCACGTGGGATCCTCAGAAGGACTTCGCGCCGGTTTCGATGGTGACCGCGTCGCCGCTCATCCTGTGCGTGCATCCGTCGCTGCCGGTGAGGAACACGAAGGAGCTGATCGCGCTCGCGAAAAAGCGGCCGGGTGAGCTGAACTTCCCGTCCGCCGGCAACGGCACGTCCATGCACCTTTCCGGCGAGCTCTTCAACATGATGGCCGGGATCAAGACCCAGCACGTGCCCTACAAGGGCTCGGGTCCTGGCGTTCTCGACGTGGTGAGCGGAAGAGTGCAATTCATGCTGAACCCGATGCCTGAGCCGGTGCCATTCATCAAATCCGGGCGGCTCCGCGCGCTCGCAACGTCGACGCCCAAGCGAATCTCCGCGCTGCCCGACCTGCCGCCCGTCGCCGAGGCTATACCGGGCTACGAAACGCTGACGTGGCAGGGTTTCCTCGTTCCGGCCGGGACACCCAAGGGCGTCGTAGACCGGCTGCACACCGAGTTCGTCAAGGCGCTCAAAGACCCGGAATTCGCCTCGCGCATGCAAGGCTTGGGCCTGGAGATCTACGGCACCACGCCCGCGGAATTCGCCCAGTTCATCCGGGACGAGAACGTGAAGTGGGGAAAGGTGATCAAGGCGACGGGGGCGAGGATAGATTAGGTGAGGGATGAGGGATAAAAGCGTCCCATCGGCGGACATCCGGCGACCGACGAAGCTATCGTCCTGGAGGCCAGGAGCACTGGCATCCCGACAAGCTGAAGATTCCGCGCGCGGATGGCACCGGAAAGAAGGTGGCGGCAAATCCAAGTAGAGGTAGAAGCCCATTATGATTTCGCCACTTGGCGAAATCATGCCATATATTGGCACGATCATGCTAATATCTAGCCATGCCGATCGCCGAGGCGCTTTTCTCCGATAGCCAGTCCCGCGTCTTTCGCTGGCTGTTTGGACAGCCTGAGCGCAGCTATCACCTGAGCGAGTTGCGCCGCCTGACCGGCCTGGGAAGTGCCTCCCTGCAACGAGAACTGAACAGGCTGGCCAAGGCGGGCTTGGTGCGTTCGGAGCGGGTCGGCAATTTGCGCCGATTCCAGGCAAACTCGCAAAGCCCGATCTACGACGAGTTGATCGGGCTCACGCGCAAGACGCTCGGGGCTCAACCCGTGCTCCGCGAAGCGCTGCTGCCCCTCACTCCGGATCTGCGGGCGGCGTGGATTTACGGTTCCGTGGCAAAACAGACCGATACGGCACAAAGCGACATCGACGTGATGCTGGTCGGCAGGAACCTGCTGCTGAGCAAGGTGCTGGAGCTGCTGGTGCCGCTGGAAGCGCAACTGGGGCGTAAGATCAATCCCACTCTCTTCACTCCGGCCGAATTCAAACGCCGCCGCGCGGAGCCCGATTCGTTCGTCAATCGAGTACTGGCGCAGCCCGTCCTTCCCTTGCTGGGAGATCCCATTGAGCCTGCCCCCGCTCGATAATCTGGTGCGCGCGGGCCAGCTCAAGGCCGAACGGCGCAACGAAGCGGAGGTCCGCCAGCATGCTGGCGATGGCGCGGACCCATCTCGCCGACGCCCGGCTGTCCAGCCTCTCCCCGGAGGGGCGGTTCCTCAGTGCCTACAACGCGGGCCATGCGGCAGCTCTGGCTGCCCTGCGCTGGCATGGCTATCGCAGCGAAAACCGGTTCACTGTATTTCTATGACATAACGCGTTCCGGAGTACGGCGAAGACGCGTGCTTCGAGCCGGGGTGCGCCTTCATCCCGCATCCTTCAGTTGAGCTTGCCGATTTCCCTTTCCAGCAAACCCCACGCCGTCGAACCTATCTCTTTCCTCCACCGCTCGTAAAAACCCGCGCTCAGCAGCCGGCGGAAGCTCGCGGTGTCGGCGGAATTGAATTGCATGCCCCGGCGGACGAGCTGCGACTCCAGTCCGGCGTTGACCCTTCTCACGTTTTCCCGCTGCGCCGCAACGAATTTCGCGACATTGCGATGCACGATCTCCTGAACGTCGGCGGGCAGGGACTGCCAGAACCGGAGATTGCCGTAGAGGTTGAATCCCGACCACATGTGATTGGTTACGCTCACTCGGTGGCACACCTCGTAGAGCCTGTTTTCCTCGGCCACGACCAGGGGGTTCTCCTGCCCGTCGACCTTGCCGTCGCGCAGCGCCGCGTACAGCCGGTCGACACTGATCGTTACCGGGACGGCGCCCAGCGTCTCGAAGACGTCCGTGAAGATCCTCCCGCCGGGCAGCCGCATCCGGTAGCCCGCGAGATCGGCGGCATCACGCACGGGCCGGTCGACCGACACGATCTGCCGGAAGCCGTTTTCCATGAGCCCGCGCGGAAAGCCGTGCAAGCCCTGTGCCGCCATTTCCCCGCACAGGTAGTCGCCGAGCGCGCCGTCCATGACGCGCGCCACCTGCTCGCTGCTCGTGTAGGCGAAGGGCAGGCCCTGTACTTCCATCGCCGGCACGACGTGCGCCAGGGCGGGCCCCATCAGGACGTGGAACTCGATCTCGCCCGAGATGACCTTCTTCAGCACGTTCGGTCCCGCGCCGGCCACGTTCATGCTCGAAGGATGGACGCTGACGTCCAATCGGCCCGCGGTTTCCGCGCGCACGGCGTCCCACAGGTCCAGGAGGAATTTCTGCAGGTGGCTGTCGGGCGGCTGCGAGTGGACCTGGACAGCCTGTCGGACTGATGTCATGAACGGTCGATGCGAGCGCGTGAGGAATCGATCCTGATGATACTGGAAGCCATCTCAAAAACCCTGATGGATGCGCGGGTCAAAATGAAAAACAGACGGGATGACAGGATTACAGGATGTTTTTTAGGTTGCGATCCTGTTCATCCTGTTAATCCTGTCGGTGTTCCGTTTTTGAGACCGGTTCTAATACTAGCAGCGTGTCGCGCGTGCGGCACGCTGCTTATGACATACTGGGAGAGGGGCTAATGAACGAAAGGTGCGGAGTATGAGCAGGAAGATTGCGGTACTGGGCGCCGGCGCGATCGGCAGCAGCATCAGCGCCGATCTCACCAAGGCGGGTTACGACGTCACCGTCATCGATCAATGGCCCGCGCAGGTCGAGGCGCTGAGGGCGAACGGCCTGCGCATACAGATGCCGGACGGGGAAGTGCAGACCCCGATACGCGCCCTGCACCTGTGCGATCTCGCGTCATCCAACCTGGAATTCGACATCGTGTTCCTCGCGGTCAAGTCCAACGACGACCGCTGGCTCGCGGAATTCATCAAGCCCTACCTCAAGGCCGACGGCGTGCTGGTCGGCACCCAGAACGGCATGAACGACGACACGCTCGCCGCCATCGTCGGCCGCGCCCGCACGGTGGGGTGCGCGATGGAGCTGTCGGCGGAAATCTTCACGCCCGGATTGGTCAAGCGCAACACCACGCACAAGACCACGTGGTTCGCGGTGGGCGAGCTCGACGGCCTCTACACCCCGCGCGTGAAGGAGATCGCGGCCCTCCTCGGCGCCGTGGGCCGGTGCGACGTGACCAGCAACATCTATGGCGCGAAGTGGACCAAGTTGATCGCCAACTCGATGACCATGGGACCGTTCGGGCTGCTCGGGCTGGGCAACTCGGACGCGGCCGCCCTGCCCGGCATGTTCGACCTCTCGGTGCAGCTCGGCCGGGAATCGCTGGCGGTGGGCACCGCGCTCGGCCACCGCACCGAGGCGATATTCGGGCTGCGCGCCGACGAGTTCGCGGGCTCCACCGACGAGAACCTCGTGACGGCCATGAAGACGCTGCTGACCCACGTCAGCCGCGGCCGCACCGCCCCGATCCACGATCACATCAAGGGCCGCAGGAGCGAGATCGAATTCATCAGCGGCGTCGTCGCCCGTAAAGGCAGGGAGCTGGGCATACCGACGCCGTTCAACGATGCCGTAGTCGAGATCGACCGGCAGATCAACCGGGGCGAAATCAGGATGGACGCCTCGAACTTCGATCGCCTCAAGACCAGGGTAGCCGCGGCGAAATAGACCCGGATATTCGGGCGACCGGCGGCAGGCTTGCCGCGACTTCGACTCTGGGCCTAGGAGTGTGTCGGACTTTGTCCCGACACACTCCTTAAGCAGCCTGTCGGAGCGGAAAGTCCGACAGGCTGCTAGAATCATCCGAACGGCGTGGAGGAACTCATGCGTAACAAACTGGCCTCATGTACGGCGATCGCCTTTGTTTTCCTGTGCAGCCCGCCGGCGACGGCGGCCGAATCTCCCGACAGATATCCGACCCGTCCCGTACGCCTCGTCATCGCCCAGACTCCCGGCTCGTCGATCGACGCGATGGGCCGCGTGATCGCGACCAAGATGGGCGAGTTGCTGGGACAGCAACTGGTCGTAGACAACCGCACCGGGGCGGGCGGCACCATCGGCGCCAGCATCGTCGCCCACGCCGAACCCGACGGTTACACGGTGTTCGGCGCCGCGACGGCATCGCAGGTCATAGGCCCCCAACTCTACAAGACGCTCGTCAGCTACGATCCGTTCAAGGATTTCGCGCCGATCTCGATGTTCGCCATCACGCAGAACATACTGGTGGTCAATCCCAAGGTGCCGTTCAAGAGCGTGCGCGAGCTGCTCGCCTACGCGAAGGCCAATCCCGGAAAGCTCAACTGGGCGAACGCCGGCAGCGGCTTCCAGAGCCATCTCGCCGGCGTGCTCTTCACGCACGTGGCGGGCATAGACGCGCTGCACGTGCCCTACAAGGGCGCCGGGGCTTCCCTGGGCGCGGTGATCGCGGGCGAGTCCCAGGTGACCATCGTGCCGGCACCGTCCGTGATGGGGCACGTGCGCTCCGGCCGGGTGCGCGCGCTGGCGATGGGGGGTGAGAAACGCTCGGCGATCATTCCCGAGATTCCCACCATCATCGAATCCGGGGTACCCGGCTACCTCTCGTCCGGCTGGGCCGGGCTGACGGCGCCCAGCAAGACGCCGCTGCGGATCCGGAGCAAGCTCTACGACGCGGTGGTCAAGGCGATGAAGGACCCCGCCACCAGCGCGGCAATGATCAAGCTCGGCGCGGAGCCCATGGCGACGACTCCGGAAGAGTTTGCCTCGGTGATCAAACGCGACTGGAAGGCGTTCGGAGACGCGATCCGCGTGTCGGGAATCAAGCCCAACTAGGAGTGTGTCGGACTGGTTCCGACACACTCCTACGGTCACTGCAGGCGTATGCCCGCGTCTTTCGCGACCGCCGACCACTTGGCGACGTCGTTGTGGATCAGCTTCCGGAGTTCGGCGGGCTTGAGGATTTTCACCGTCGCCGCGTCTCTGGCGAGGAACGTCTCGGTCGTGGGGTCGCGGAGTACCGCGGTCAGCTCGCGGCCCAGCTTTTCGAGCGCGGCGCGGGGCATGCCCGCAGGCGCGGCCACGCCCCACCAGACGGAGACCTCGTAACCGGGATAGCCGGCCTCGGCGACCGTCGGTATGTCGGGGATCGCCGCCACGCGCTGCGCCGCCCCGGTTGCGAGCATCTTGATCTTCCCCGAACGCACGTGCGGCAGGACCTGGGTCACCGAAGTAAACATCACGGGGATCTGCCCCGACATGATGTCTATCATGGCCGGGCCGCCGCCCTTGTAGGGCACCATCACCATCTTGATGCCGGCAACCTTGTTGAAGAGCTCGCCGCCGAAGTGGTTGAAGCCCCCCACGCCGGTCGAAGCGTAGCTGATCTTTTCGGGGTTCGCCTTCGCCTTGTCTACCAGCTCCCGCAGCGAACCTATGCCGGCCCCCGGATAAACGACGATCGAGTTGGGCGACGATCCAATCGTGGCGATCGGGTCGAACGACTTTTCCACGTCGTAGGGCAGCTTGCGCACGGCGGCGTTCATCACGAACGAAGTGGAAATCATGAGGATGGTGTAGCCGTCTGCGGGCGCCTTGGAGACCAGCTCGGCGCCTATGATGCCGTTTGCGCCGCCGCGGTTGTCGATCACGACCTGCTGGCCGATGCGCTCCGAAAGCTTGATTCCCAGGTAGCGGCCCAGCACATCGTTGCTGCCCCCGGGCGGGAACGGAATGACCCAGCGGATCGGTTTGTTCGGGAATTCGGCGGCGTGCGCAGGGAGCGGGCTGGCAATGGACGCGAGTACGACCAGAAACAATCGGCGGATGGGCTTCACGTAGATTCCTCCTCGTTGTTATATTACGAACCCGATAATCGCCGTATCCCTGACGGCGACATCGTTCGAATCAGTATAGTTCAATTATGGTCGAACACAAATAATCTACTCGCCGGGGCGGCCGGCCCGGCTCGGTGCATTGCTGCGGATCTACCTGCGGTTGTCCGCTTCGACGAGCTGCATTGCCCGCAGACCGTGGGTTGCCGAAAGCGACCCCGTCATGGGTATGACGCAGCAGATCGCTTCCAGCACCTGGCGGCGCGTCATGCCGAAGTCGTAGGCGTTGCGAATATGGTCTGCCGCGATGTCGACGGCGCCGCGCGTGGAGAGCGCAGCGATCGCGATCAGCTCGCGCGGTCCCGGGCCGAGGATCTCGTCGGTGGCGCCGTCCGCGAGCAGGCAATGATCGACGAACGCCGCGGTACGCCGGACGAGCTCCGGGTCGATTCCCGCGGCGTAGCGCCATTCCGGCATGTCGGCGAGGCTCCGGCCGCCGGCGTCTTTGCTCCTGCGGCCGAGTTTCATCTCCGGAAACGGCGTCAGCGCTTTCGGCTCGCCGCCCGGCGGCAACTGGCCGAAGGGATAGGACGGATTGTTCGCCTCCATGATAGCGAGCGACACGAAAGTCAGCCCTCCGCCCCAGCCGACCACGGACGCGAAGGCGCTCGCCGCCTCGAACAGCGCCTGGTTGGTGAGCCCGATACGGTAAGCGCGGCGCACGTGATTGGGCGCATGGCGCAGGTCGCTCTTCGCGCACAGCGCAGGAATCGCGATGAGCTCCCTCATCGGCCGCGACAGTCCGTCCGGCGACTCCTCCTGGCCCTGGTAACGATGCAGATAGCTGACGGTTTCGTTGACCAGGTGATAGGTCCTGGGCACCGTATGCGCGACCGGCCGCCACTCCGGGAAGATATCGCCGCGCGCGTGCGTCGCGCGCGCCAGCACAGCGTCAGGATCGAGATCGACGTTGCGGGACATATCCGGTTCTGACATGGTGTCTCCTAGGGAATCTCTGAAAAATGTGCTCGGCGCGATGTGACGAGCACGTTTTTCAGCTGAGATTGGGGATTCCAAGGGGCCTCAGTGAACATGAGGGCCCCTTTCCTTTAGAGTCAGAACACCAGCTCGATGAGGTACGGTCCCCGGCGGGCGAACGCGCGCTTCAATTGCTGCGCCAGCTCTTCGAGCGTCACCGCGCGCGCCGCTTCCACACCCTGCCCGCGCGCAAGCGCAACCCAGTCGAGGTTGGGCCGGTCGAGCGTCAGCATGTTCTGCGCGCGCTCACCCGGCGTGCCGGCACCCATGTTGCGAAACTCGTTGTGCAGGATCTGGTACGAGCGATTGGCGAGCAGCACCACGGTGACATCGAGATTTTCGCGCGCCATCGTCCACAGCGACTGCAGCGTGTACATGGCGCTGCCGTCGCCTTCCAGCGCGACCACCTTGCGATCGGGCGCGCCTATGGCCGCACCGGTCGCCGCCGGCAACGCCCAGCCGATGGAGCCGCCCATGATGCTCAACCAGTCGTGCGGCGCCGCGCCCATCATGACCGCGGAGAGGTTGCGCCCCGCCGTGATCGACTCGTCCGCCACGACGGCGTTCTCGGGCAGAAGCGCCGCCAATACCGTCGCGATGCCGTCGGGGGTCACCGCACCGGTCGGCAGCGCCGGCCGGCTGCGCTCGTTCACCGGCGAAGCCGGCGTTGCCAGCGCTCCGACCTCGCCCGCGAGCGACTCCAGCGCGCCCTCGATATCTTCCTCGACGCCCGCCAGCCGGGTGGGCGTGCAATCCTCGGGTTTCAGCACGCTCGGCTTGCCGGGATACGCAAAAAATGAAACGGGAGGCTTCGCGCCGGCGAGCACGAGCTGGCGTGTGCCGTTCATGGCGGCCAGCGCGACGTCGACCACGTAGGGCAGCCGGTCGACCCGCACCCGCCCCGCTCCGCCTTCCATGCGCGCATTGTTGTACTCCGCCATGAGCCGGCAGCCGGTCTTCGCGGCGATGCGTCCGGCCAGCTCGAGCGCCTTGCCGCGCAGCGCCGCGCCGCCCAGCATGAGCATCGCCGGCTCGCCGCCGGTCAACGCGCGCGCC
>CAZQJF010000047.1:0-12007 GCA_964593735.1 uncultured Streptomycetaceae bacterium
TGGGCGGCTTGACGGTGCACACCGGACGGCAATAGATGCGCGTCGAGGAAACCGCTACGAAGAAGCGGCCGTCGAACCTCGCATCGCGCGCTTTAAGCGCCCGGTAACAGGTGTGGGGATCAAGCGTCATGGACGCATTATGGGCGCGGCGCCCGGCGCCTACTCGCCATTTTCGGACATCGGAATGCCACCACCGGCGCCAAATCGAACTTACATGTAAGCCGAGAACTGAGACGGCGATCGGCGGCGCAAATTGCCCGTTGCCCTCCTACTCCTTCCCCACGTAGGCGACAGACTCGATCTCCACGAGCATCTCCGGCTCCGCCATGAGCGCCTGAACGGTAGTCCTCGCAGGCGGGTCCTTGGGAAACACCTTGGCGAATTCCTTGTTCATCGCCTGGAAATAGCGAATGTCGGCCAGGTAGACGTTGCACTTGAGCACGTCCTTCACCGTGGCGCCGCCCTCGGCGAGGATCGACTTGATGTTGCGCAGGACCTGCCGCGTCTGCACGCGGACGTCGCCGATGCCGACCAGCTTGCCCTTGTCGTTCCATGCCACCTGGCCCGCCGTGAAGACGAAACCGCCCGCTTTCGCTCCCGGGGAATAGGGATAGGTGGGACGCGGCTGGAAAGAAAGATTTTTCGGGCGTAGGACCTTCTTGGGCATCGGTGCGCTCCTTATCGGTTCAGGATCGGAAAATCAGTAGCCGCGGACGCGGTCGACGACGTTCGTCAGGCCTTCGCCGCTGTCGAGGCGCGCCAGATTCACCGCCCACGCGTCGAGCAGCATGTCCACATACCTCGGGTCGTCGCACGAGATGTGCGGCGTCAGCATCAGGTTAGGGACGGACCAGAGCTCGGAGTCGGCCGGCAACGGCTCGGGCTCGTGCACGTCTAGGATCGCGCCAGCGAGGCGGCCATCGCACAGCATCTGCGCCAGGGCGGCGTAATCCACGAGGGGCGCGCGCGCGACGTTGACGAGCCCGGCCTCCGGGCGCAGTAGCGCGAGGCGCCTGCGGCTCATGAAGTCGCGCGTCTCGGGCGTGAGCGGCGCGGTCATGATCACGAAGTCCGCCTGCGGCAGAACCTCGTCCGCCTGCGATGAAGGGACGACGCGGTCGGCAGGCCCCTCGCCCTTGCCGCTGCGAGTTACCGCGATGACGGTGAGGCCGAGCTTCCTGCCCGCGCGCGCCGCGGCCTGGCCGAGGTCCCCGTAGCCAATGACGACGCAGGTCTTGCCGGCGATGGGCACGGTAAAGACAGGGCTCCAGTTCCTTTCGCGCTGCTGGTCCATCAGATGCGGCAGCCGCGCGGAGAGCGCGAGGAGCGCCATCGTGCAGAAGTCCTCACACTTCGGCCCGTGGGGACCGCTGTTGTTAGTGAGGGCGATGTCCGCGGGGAGCCAGTCGAGCGGCAGCAGGTGGTCCACGCCGGCCCCGGTGGTCTGGATCCAGCGCAGCTTCGGTGCGCGGCTGCGCAGCTTGTCCCGCGGCGGACGGGACGAGATGAGGTAGTCCACGGTGCCCAGCGCCTCGTCCAGGATGTCGGCATCCCAGCCAATCGTCACCTGCAGCGCGCGCAGCGCAGGGTGGCGCGCAATCGCCGCGTCCACGTGCGGTTGCTTGATATGCGAGAGCGCCGAGGCGCGGGTGTTGTTCTCTATGTGGAGATGCCGCACGGCATCTAGATCGGCAGCGAAAGCAGGGTATCGATCAACTCCGAGTCCAGCGCGACGATGCGCGAGCCCAACTTCGGCGCGCCATCTTCGAACACGACCTCGTCGCGGTAGCTCCCGGCGCTGAACAGGTCCATGGGGCCGTCCTGCGTGGTCCGAACGACGAGGTAGCTGGTGTAGGTCTCGAAGCGATCCGCGCCCGCCTTGAGGATTTTCGTCGGCCCCAGGATGTGCCGGTAGCGGTGCGGCTCGAACACGTTGACTCGGCGGATCGCGCCTACCCTGTCGAGCAGCATGCCCTTGCTGTCGCATACCAGCACCGAGGCCGGGCGCTTGAGCTCGTAGTCGCGCCGCGAGACGATCCGGTACAGGCATTTCTCGGCGAAAAACCCGGGCCAGCGCTCCAACTGGTCTTCGTCTATGGCGATCGCGTAATCGAGATTCAGGGCGCTGATCGCCCGCAGCGCCTCAGACATCCATCAATTCCCGGTAGACGCGCCAGAATCCGCGCACCGAAGTCTCAGTTGCGCGGGTCGGCACCGGTGCCACGTCGCGTCCACCCATCAGCAACACGGCCTTCCCGTCCAGGTCGCCCTGGATGCCGCGCTGCACGAACTCGCCGATCACGCCGTCTTCCATCGATACCAGTCCCGCCGGCCCGACGAGATTTCCCTGTTTCACGCGCACCGCCGTCTGCTCCTCGCTGTCCGTGTCGAAGCCGATCAGGGTCCACACCAGCTCGCATCGCTCCGGACCGAGCGGAACGATCTGCCGCGTGGCAATGGAATTGAGGATCTGCTGCAAGACGAAATTGGGAAACACGCACTGAATGCAGCTGGTGATCGAGTCATCGAACTCCAGCCACTGGTCAATGAGCGACGGGTCCTCGAGCCCGTAGTCGGTCTTCATGGCCCGGATCACGCCGGAGGCGTACTCGCCCTCGTTCTTGTCCGTGAAGCGCTTGGTGAACACGAGGTGGTGCCATCCGGCCGGGTCCTGGCGCACGCCGCCCTCGGCCGAGAGCCGGTTGATCCTGAAGGTGCTGAAGAACCCGTGCAGCAGGCTGGGGTGGTAGTTGTCGCGCGCGTTCTCGGCGTAGAGCTTCCAGTTGTTGTGCATCAGTTGGCGGTAGCGGCCGATCACGCGCGGCTTGCCGTGGATGGTGCGGCGAATGTGCTGGACCATCTGCGCTCCGAGATACTCCTCGAGCGGCTTCACGGCCGAGGAGAGCGTGCCGAAGATCAGGCCGTTAATCGAATCGACGCGCAGCGGTACCAGCCGGTAGTCGCTCTTGTTGAAATCCGCCGGCATCCCGCCGAGCTTCTGCACCCCGCGCTCGAACGGCACGGTGATGAGCCTGCCGTCGTGGTCGTAGATCCAGTTGTGGTACGGGCAGGTGAAGGTCTTGCAGTTGCCCTCGTTCTGGTAGCACACCGTGACCCCTTTGTGGGCGCAGCGGTTGACCAGCGCATTGACCTTTCCGCTTTCGGCGCGCACCACGATGACCGGCGTGTCGCCCATCCTGGTGGTGAAGTAGTCGCCGGCGTTCGGAATGCCGGCGTCGACGCCGAGGAAATTCCACACCGGGCCGCGGAACACCCGGTCCTGCTCCCACATATAGAGTTCCGGGTCCACGTACACCTGGAGCGGCACGTGGGTGATGCCCTCGGCCGGCCACTTCAGCACTTCCTTGACCGGCCGCGCTGCGACAGCTTGGCTCATGGATCAGCTCGTTTCATTAATCACTTCATCGTGATGTTCGCCGCCTTGATGACCTCGGTCCAGCGGGCGGTGTCGGCCTGGATCAGGCGCGCGAACTCTTCCGGCGACGCGTTGGTGAAGACTTCCGCGCCCTGGCTGGCGAATTGCTTGCGCACCTCGGGCGTGTTCACGATGCGCAGGATTTCCCTATGGTACTGGTCGATGATCTGCTTGGGCGTTCCGGCCGGCGCGAGCACGCCGAACCACGAGATCGCCTCGTAGTTGCTGACGCCGGATTCCATGACCGTCGGCACGTCGGGCGCCGCCGGCGAGCGGCTGCCGCTCGCGATCGCGAGCGCGCGCGCTCGTCCGGCCTTGACCTGAGGCATGGTGGACGGCAGGTAGTCGAACACCGCATCGATGCGGCCGCCCACGAGGTCGGTGACCGCGGCGACGCTCGCCTTGTAGGGAACGTGCTGGATGTTCACCCCGGTGATGACCTTGAAGAGCTCGGCCGCGAGGTGCGGAAAGCCGCCGGTGCCCGCGGTTCCGAAGTTGAGCTGTCCCGGCTTGGACTTCGCCAGCGCTATGAACTCCGCCAGGTTATGCGCCGGGACGTTCGGGTTCACCGCGATCATGACTGGAATGATGGCCACCGAGGTGATCGGAGCGAACGCCTTGACCGGGTCGTACCGCAGCGCGTCCGGCTGCAGCGCCGGGGCGATGCAAAGATTCGCGGGAACGCCGAGCATGATAGTGTAGCCGTTGGGCGGCGATTTCGCCGTCATCTCTGCGCCCAGCAAGCCGGAGACGCCGGGCTTGTTGTCGATGAGCACCTGCTGGCCCCAGGCCTCGCCGAGCTGCGCTCCGACATGACGCGACAGGATGTCCGATGCGCCGCCCGCGCCATAGGGAACGATGAAGCGGATGGGCCTGTTCGGAAAGTTCTGCGCGTGAGCAGCAGGCAGGAAATACAGGAACACTGCGAGCAGACTGACCGCGATTCGCATAAAAACCTCCGAAAGGCTAGTTTCTTAGGCTACAACAAAAATGCATGAGTGGCAAGCTGCGGCGGCGGCTCGATCGTTCCGCGCCTCCTGTCAGCCGCGCGCCCGCTGGTGCGCCTCGCCTTCGCCGTAGATGATGATCGAGAGCATGCGGATGGGCAGGCGGATCAGCCGCTCGGGTCCATGCGGCACCTCGCCGCGTAGCGTGAGGGAATCGCCCGGTCCCATCAAATACGTGTTCTTTCCATGGCGGTATTCGATGCGCCCCTCGAGGATATGGAGAAATTCTATCCCTGGATGCTCGAAGCGCGGAAAGACCTCGCTCTTGTCGGTAAGGGTGACGAGGAAGGGCTCGAACAGTCGCCGCGGACCGCGGTCCGCGGCGAGCAGATGGTAGGTGTGGCCCTTTCTCGTCCCGCGGCGCACGACTTCCATGCCCTGCCCGCGCTTTACGAACTGCGCGCCGCCTTCCTCCGGGGGGAAGCCCTGAAACAGGGTGCCGAGTGAGACGCCGAGCGCCCGCGACAGGCTGACCAGCGTATCTAGGCTCGCCGCGCTTTGCCCATTTTCGAGCTTGCTTAGCATGCCACCGCTGATTTTTGCCAGCTTGGCGACCTCGGCGATGACAAGGTTCTGCGCGAGACGACTGCGGCGCAGCGCCGACCCGATGTGCCGCTCAAGCAGCTGGGCCGTCTCTGCGGATCGGGCATCGGCCGGCTGCGGGTGTCTGGCTTTGCGGGTCCCCATGCGGATTATCCTAACAGGAAACTATTATTCATCTGGTTCTTCGCAGCGGGGCTGCGGCAAACGTATAATCGGCCCATACTAGGCATCTAAGCACACAACACCATGCCCTTGGGACTCTTGCGGTTCGGGCTCCACCGATCGCACCCTGAACCGAGGATGTTCCGCGTTCCGGAGCGTCTGCGTCCGACTTACGACGTCGTAATCATCGGGGCGGGCGGGCACGGCCTCGCTGCCGCCTACTACCTTGCGCGCGAGCACGGCATCACGAACGTCTGCGTGCTCGAAAAGGGATACCTGGGCGGCGGCAATACCGGACGCAACACCGCCATCATCCGCTCCAACTACCTCACGCCCGAAGGCGTAGCGTTCTACGACCAGAGCGTGAGGCTGTGGCAGGATCTCGCCGAGGACTTCGACCTCAATCTTTTCTACTCGACCCGCGGACATTTCACGCTGGCGCACAGCGACGCATCCATGCGCACGATGCGATGGCGCGCCGAGGTGAACAAGCATCTCGGCGTCGATAGCGAAGTCGTGGACGCCTCCGGCGTGCAAAAGGCGCTGCCGATGATGGACCTGAGCTGCGGCGGGCATGCGGAGGTTCTGGGCGCCTTGTACCACGCGCCCGGCGCGATTGCGCGCCATGATGCGGTCGCATGGGGTTACGGGCGCGGCGCGGACCGCCGCGGCGTGGAAATCCACCAGAACACCGAGGTGCTGGGTGTCAGCGTGGAGAACGGCCGGGTCTGCGGCGTACGGACGAATCGGGGCAACATCCTGACGAGGAAGGTGCTCTGCGCGGTGGCGGGGTCGACTCCCCGGATCGCCGATATGGTGGGCCTGCGCACGCCCATCTACATCCATCCGCTCCAGGCTATGGTGTCGGAGCCGCTCAAGCCGTGGCTTGACCCCATCATCGTGTCCGGAAGCCTGCACGTGTACGTAAGCCAATCGGCGCGCGGAGAGCTCGTGATGGGCGCGTCGCTCGACCCGTACGAGCTGCACAGCACCCGCTCGACGCTGGACTTCGCGGAAGGACTCGCCGCGCATATGCTGGATTTGTTTCCCTCGCTTTCCCATGTGCGGGTCAATCGCCAATGGGCGGGCATGGCGGACATGACTCCGGACTTCGCACCCATCATGGGCAGGACCCCGGTGGAAGGGTTCTATATCGACGCTGGCTGGGGCACTTGGGGATTCAAGGCAACTCCGGTGTGCGGCATGACGATGGCGCATACCGTCGCCACGGACTCCAATCACCCGTTGATCGAAAGCTTCGATCTCGCGCGCTTCTCCGGGTACCGGCTTACCGGCGAAAAAGGCGCCGCGTCGGTCGGACATTGACCGGATGAAGCTCCTCACCTGTCCGATCAACGGACCCCGCCCAGTAACGGAGTTCGTCTACTGGGGAGAGCTGAGAGAAATGCCTTCGCCGGACCGGGCTTCGGACGCGGAGTGGACGGACTACGTGTTCAACCGCAACGGCGCTGCCGGCGTAAAGAAGGAGTGGTGGTGCCACACGCCGAGCGGCGTGTGGTTCATCGTCGAGCGCGACACCGCCATCGACAAGGTGGTGCGGACGTATCTCCACGGCAGAGAGGCCACATGACGCGGTTGCCGCCCATACCTGGGGAATGGATCGACCGCGCCCATACGGTGCGTTTCGCCTTTGAAGATCGACTGTACGAAGGCGCCCGGGGCGACACGGTCACCAGCGCGCTTGCGGCGAGCGGCGTGCGCGTCCTAGGCCGGAGTTTCAAATACCACAGGCCCCGCGGCGTACTCTCGGCTGCGAACCATGACGCGAACGCGATGGTGCAATGGGACGACCGGCCGAACGTACGCGCCGATATCGTGCCGCTTACCGAAGGCATGCGGCTGAAAGCCGTGAATACTTTCGGCGGCCTGCAAGCCGACCGCGGACGATTTCTCGACTGGCTGTCGCCGTTCCTGCCGGTAGGTTTCTATTACAAGGCGTTTTACTCCAAGCGATGGTTCCCGAAATGGGAGCAGATGTTCCGGCGGGTTGCCGGCCTGGGTCGGGTGCATGACACGACCGGCCGCGTAAGAACCCCCAATCGCTATGGCTTCTGCGATGTGCTGGTTGTCGGAGCGGGTCCTTCGGGCCTCTCGGCAGCTTTGGCGGCGGCCGAGGCAGGGTCGAGAGTCGTGCTCGTCGACGAGAATGCAAGCGCGGGCGGCAGCGCCGACTACAATCTCGGCGCCGATATGGGCCAGCGCGAACTCGTCGGCCGGCTGGCGCAGAAAGCCGATGCCCACCCGAACGTCTGCGTTCGCACGGGGACGGTGGCGTCCGGGTACTACGCGGATCACTGGGTGCCGCTGGTCGACGAGCACCGCATGACCAAGATGCGCGCCAGGGCCGTGGTGGTCTGCGCGGGCGCCTTCGAGCAGCCAGCGGTGTTCCGTAACAATGATCTTCCAGGGGTGATGCTCGCCTCGGCGGCGCAACGACTGATCTACCGCTACGCAGTCAAGCCGTTCAGCCGCGTCGTGGTGCTCGCCGCGAACGCGGACGCCTATCGCGCTGCCCTCGATTTCACTTCCAACGGTATCGAAGTCGCCGGAATTGTCGACTTGCGCGTGGAGGGCGAGCCGTCCGCGCTAGGTCAGGAAGTGCGCGCCCGCGGGATTTCCGTCCATCTTGGACACTACATCCATGAGGCGTCTGGACGAGGCGCTGTTTCCTCCGTCGAGATTGCACCCTTGGGCGAGACACAGCGCAGGACGACGATCTCATGTGACGGCGTAGCAATGAGCGTCGGATACGCGCCGGCCGCAGCGTTGCTTTACCAGGCCGGTACGCAGATGCGCTACTCGCAGGAGGTCGAACAATTCGTGCCGAAGGCGCTGCCTGACGGCGTCTTCGCGGCGGGTCGCGTGAACGGAGTGTACGACCTCAAGAACCGGATGCGCGACGGCGAAAGTGCCGGAAGCGAAGCCGCCCTCTTCCTGGGGTTCCCCGCGCGCAGGGCGACCGTGCGAATCAAGCCGGAGGCCTCGTCGCCCAGCCATTCCTACCCCATTTTCCCTCACCCGAAGGGCAAGAATTTCGTCGACTTCGACGAAGACATCGTGCTCGCGGATCTCCACAACGCAGCGCAGGAAGGGTTCGACAACATCGAACTGATGAAGCGCTTCACTACGCTCGGTATGGGCCCGTCGCAGGGAAAGCACTCGAACATGAACGCCATCCGGATCCTCGCCCGGATCCGGGGTGAGCCGGTCGAAGCAGTCGGCACCACGACGGCGCGTCCGTTTTTCCATCCGGTTCCCTTGGCGATCCTGTCCGGCCGCGCCTTCCATGCCGAACGCGTCACACCCCTGCACGGCTGCCACGAAGCACTCGGCGCCCAATTCATGGACGCAGGACAATGGCGGCGGCCGGAGTATTACCGCTGCGAAAGCAAGCCGCGCGACGTCTGCATACGGGAGGAAGCACTTGCCGTTCGCAATGCCACCGGCCTCATCGATGTCGGCACGCTCGGCAAGATCGAGATAAGCGGACCGGGCGCAGCGGAATTTCTCGAGCGGGTCTATACGGGTCGATTCTCCAATTTACGAACCGGAATGACCCGCTATGGAGTGATGGTGGACGAATCGGGCGTGCTCATCGACGACGGGGTGATCGCCCGCCTGCGCGCGGAACTCTTTTACTTCACGACCACCACATCGGGCTCCGCCGCGGTGTACCGGGAGCTCAACAGGCTCAACGCAATGTGGCGGCTGGAATGCGGCATCGTGAACGCCACGGGGCATTACGGCGCGCTGAACCTCGCGGGCCCGCAATCCCGGCGGCTGCTCTCGCGGCTTACGAAGAGCGACATGTCCGAGGCGGCATTTCCGTATCTGGCGGTCCGTGAAATCGCCGTGGCGGGGATACCCGTGCGCGCGATGCGGATCGGCTTCGTCGGAGAGCTGGGCTACGAGCTGCACGGCCCGGCGGGCTCGATGGTCGAGCTGTGGGATGCGCTCCTCGCTGCAGGCCGGGATCTGGGCATCCGGCCTTTCGGCGTCGAAGTGCAGCGCCTTCTCCGGCTGGAAAAAGGCCACCTCATCGTCGGTCAGGACACCGACGGGCTTACCACGCCCTTCGAAGCCGGCTGCGGCTGGGCCGTGAAGATGGACAAGCCGTTTTTCATCGGCCAGCGCAGCCTGCGGATCATTCAGAAGAAGCCGCAGCGGCAGTCGCTGGTGGGCTTCGAGCTGGAAGCGGGAGAGAAAGCCGGCCAGGTACTCGAGTCCCACCTCGCGATTGAGCAGGGCCAGATCGCCGGCCGCGTGACCAGCGTGGCCTGGAGCCCGACGCTCTCGAAGCATATCGGCCTCGCCATGCTCCGCCCCGAACTCGCGGGCGGGCGGCATTTCGACATCAAGGTATCCGACGGCTCGATGGTCAGGGCTACGATCGTTCCAACGCCCTTTTACGACGCCGAAGGCCGGCGGCAGAAACTCGCTAAGGCCGCATGACACTCACAATTGCGAACCTCTCAGGATTCCGCAAGGCCGGCCTCAAGGGTCCGAGAGCAGCAGCGTGGCTCGAAGGCCAAGGTATCGAGGTCCCACCGGGAGCAAATACGTGGACGCACCTGCCCGGCGGGGCGCTGATTGGCCGCCTGGCCGAGACCGAATTCTTTCTCGAAGACGGCGCTGATCCCGGTCCGGCGACGAAGCTTGCCCCCTTGCTTGATCAGGCGCCCTCGGGCGTCTATCCGGTGCCGAGACAGGATTCCTGCTTTGCCCTTGTCGGGCAAGAAATCCATGAAGTGCTTCTCCAGATCTGCAGTGTCGACTTCGAATCGAATACCGCCCAGAACGCGCTTTTCATGACCTCGATGGTGGGCGTGTCGGTGCTCGCCATCCCGCAAAAACTGAACGGCGTACCGATGATGAGGATCTGGGCCGATCCGACGTTTGGTCCATACCTGTGGCATACCTTGTCCGAGATCGTGCAGGAATTCGGCGGCCGTCGCGCCGAGCCATCCAATCTGCTTCCTCAACCGAAAAAAACGGGAGGGTCACAATGAATGTCCAGGCTGCACGCAAGTTCATGAAGGCGAACGACATCAAGTACATCCTGGCGCAGTTTGTCGACATCCATGGCTCGGCCAAAGCCAAGGCGGTCCCCGCCGAGCATCTGGATATGGTTCTCACGAGCGGCGCGGGTTTTGCCGGGTTCGCGCTTTGGGGCCTGGGAATGGGTCCGCATGGACCGGATTTCATGGCGGTCGGCGATCCGTCGACGCTTACTAGTATCCCGTGGATGCCGGGTTACGCCCGCATGGTCTGCGACGGACACGTGCACGGGAAGCGATACCCGTATTGCTCCCGGGTCGTGCTGAAGAAGGCGCTTGCAGATCTGAAAAAGCAGGATCTCACGATGTATACCGGGATCGAGCCGGAATTCATGCTCCTCGGACGCCGCGCGGACGGGACTCTCGGCCCCAGCGATGCGACGGACGACCTGGAGAAGCCGTGCTACGACTACAAGGGTCTCGCGCGCTCGTCCGATTTCCTCGGCAGGCTAGTGGAGGCCTTGAAGGCAGTAGGCATCGACGTCTACCAGATCGACCACGAAGACGCGAACGGACAGTTCGAGGTGAATTTCACCTACGCGGATGCCCTAACCAGCGCCGACCGATACGTGTTCGTCAAGATGGCGGCGTCCGAGATCGCCCGTTCGTTCGGGCTCACCGCGACCTTCATGCCGAAGCCGTTCTCGAACCGTACCGGCTCGGGAGCGCATTTCCACATTTCGCTCGGCAACAGCAGGGTCAAGAATCTGTTCTACGATGAGCGGGACAAGAACGGCCTCAAGCTCTCGCAAATGGGCTATTGGTTCGTCGGCGGCCTGCAGGCCCATGCGCGCGCGCTCGCTGCCGTGTGCGCTCCGACCGTCAACTCCTACAAGCGCCTGGTCGTCGGCCGTGCTCTGTCCGGAGCGACCTGGGCGCCTGCGTACATCGCGTACGGGGATAACAATCGCACGGCGTTCGTGCGGATTCCCGGAGGGCGCATCGAGCTTCGGCTGCCGGATTCTTCGGTGAACCCGTACCTTGCCTCGGCGGCCATCGTGGCCGCGGGGATGGACGGCGTCAAGCGCAAGCTCGACCCGGGCAAGCCCAACAACACGAATCTCTACGAATATTCGCTGGAGGAAATTGCAAAGAAGGGCATCAAGCTGTTGCCGCAGTCCCTTGACGAGGCCATCGACGCTCTCGAGCAGGACAAGGTGGTCTGCGGCGCACTGGGCCCCGACCTCTCAAAGGAGTTCATCGACCTGAAGCGCATGGAGTGGGTCGAGTACTCGCGCCATGTCTCTGACTGGGAATCGAAACGCTATCTGGAGTTTTTCTGATGTGTGGAATAGTCGGATTGCTCATCAAGGACCCGAAGCAGCGGCATCGCCTCGGCGAGTGGATGGTTCCCATGCTGGTCGGAATGACCGAGCGCGGCCCGGATTCTGCCGGCATGGCCGTTTTCGGCAAGCCTGTCGCGGGGAAACGCCGCAAGCTGAGCCTTTATGCGGGCGCGCCGGGATTCGACTGGAAGTCGTTCGAGAAGGCGGCCAGGAAAGCGCTCGATCCGAAGCTATCGCTGACCGTGAAGGTCAATCACGGCGTCCTGGAAACCGCGCGCGGCGCAGACAAGGCGAAGCAGTGGCTCGCCGCCAATTACCCGGCCCTCAATGTGCTCTCGGTCGGACGTTCGATCGACCTCTACAAAGACACCGGGCTTCCCGCCGAAGTCGCCGAACGCTACGGATTCGGCAGCCTGAGCGGAACACACGTCATCGGGCACACCCGGATGGCTACGGAGTCCGCCGTTACGCCGGCGCATGCGCACCCTTTCACCG
>CAZQJF010000048.1:0-11991 GCA_964593735.1 uncultured Streptomycetaceae bacterium
TAGGCTTTCGCGCATTGATCGAAGGTTTTGGCTTTTGCAGCTTCCAATGTCTTGCGCCGCGCTTCAGTTTCGCGCTCGGCGATGGGATCCCGACCGTTTATAATGGCCGCTCGCTGATTGGCGGCTTTCTCCCGGGCCTCGAGCAAGCTTACGGTGTGGACGGGCCCCAGTCCCATGTCGCGAAGTTTCTGGGTGAGTGGCGAGCGATAACGGAAGATCCAGCTTTTGGTGCCGGAGGTGGTGATTTGCAGATACAATCCGCCACCGTCTGAGAATAGACCTGGGTCTTTTTTGCAGGTGACGAGTTTGGCGGAGAGTTTGTTCAGTTGTCGTGTACCCATACTTGTACCCATATGAAAAATGCGGATTTCAGTGGATCGTCTTGAACCAGTTTGGAGCCATAGCTCCGCTACACTATTGACTCGCCAGACGAAACCGGTCAAATTTGGGATGTCATCGGACCGTGTTGGACAAGTAATTTATAGCCGTCCGCTCCGCCAGGTTTGAAGAAAGGGCGAACAGGGTTGTTCGCCCTTTTTTTCATGAGCAGTGAAAAATGTTTGAATTCATCCAAAGGCACAAGAAGGGCATCCAGATCATATTCCTGATCCTTATCGTCCCCCCGTTCGCTTTCTTCGGGGTCGAATCGTATTTCCAGCAGGGCGAAGAGGGACGGGCAGTCGCGAAGGTGGGCGACTACTCCATCTCGCAACAGGAATTCAGCCGGGCCCTGCAGGATCGCCAGCGCGCCCTCCAGCGCATGGCGAAAGGCCGCGTGGACCCGGCGATGCTGGACAATCCCGAGCTCCGCTTCGCCACGCTGGAATCGCTCATCCAGAGGCGGTTACTGCTCGACCGGGCGCTGCGTGCCGGGATGACGGTCAGCGACCAGCAGTTGCAGAAGGTGATCTCGGAGCTGCCGGTTTTTCACGACGAGGCCGGCAAATTCTCCAACGCGCTTTACGAACAGTTCCTGAAGTCGGAGGGGCAGACTCCGATTACGTTCGAATCGCGGCTGCGCCAGGATCTCATCCTGCAGCAGCTTACCTACGGCGACGCGGAGAGCACGTTCGTTCCGCGCACGGTCGCCGAACGGCTGGTAAAGCTCGCCGAGCAGAAACGGGAGGTCAGCCAGTTCACCATAACGCCGGAGCGCTTCGCGGCCCAGGTCAAGCTCGAACCGGATGCCGCCAAAAAGCACTACGAGGCCAACCGGAGCGAGTTCGAGATCCCGGAGCAGGTCCGTCTGGAATACGTCGTGCTTTCGCTCGAATCGCTGATGCCGCAGGTCAAGGTCGATCCGGCGGAGGTCGAGAAGTACTACGCCGCCAACCGGGCCCAGTTCGAAAAGCGGGAATCGCAGGCGCGGCACATCCTCATCGCCGTGGACGGGAGCACGGATCCGGAGGCCAAGCAGAAGGCACGGGCCCAGGCCGATGATATCTACCGGCAGTTGAAGCAGAAGCCGCAGGCCTTTCCGGAGCTGGCGAAGCAGCACTCGCAGGATCCGGGCTCGGCGGCGAAGGGCGGCGACCTGGGCTTCGTCACGCGCGGCTACATGAAGGATGTTCCCGAATTCGAGGAAGCCCTGTTCAAGCTCAAGGAAGGCGAAATTTCGCCGCCGGTGGAGACCAAGCTCGGTTTCCATATTATCCAGGCGACCGAGGTGAGGGGCGCGCGCGGCAAGACGCTCGAGGAGATGCGCGGGCAGATCGAAGCCGAGCTGAAAAAACAGGTTGCCGCGCGCACGTTCGCCGAGCTTGCAGAGAAGTTCAACAATACCGCGTACGAGCAGTCCGACAGCCTCAAGCCGGCGGCGGAGCTCGTCAAGACGGCGCCCCGGCAGAGCGGCTGGGTCACGCGAACGCGCGCCGAGGAGCCGTTGCTGAACAACCCGAAACTGCTGCAAGCGGTCTTTTCCGAGGACGTGCTGAAGAACAAGCGCAATACGGAGGTTATCGAAGCGGGGTCGAGCACGCTGGTAGCGGCGCGCGTGATCGAGCACAAGCCGCCGGCGATCCAGCCGTTCGCGGAGGTGCAATCCGCGATCGAGAAAAAGCTCGTCATGCGCGAGGCCACCCGGCTCGCGGCGGAGGAGGGAAAAGCCATGCTCGAGCGCCTGAAATCGGGCAAGGACGCGAATACGGCGTGGAGCGAGCCGCAGCTCATAAGCCGCTCCGAGCACAAAGGCCTGCCCGAGACGGTAGTGCGGCAGGCGTTCAGGGTCGACGCAAGCAAGCCCCCGGCCTACGCGGGGGTGGAGAACCCCCAGGGCGGATACGCTCTGGTGAAGGTCACGCGCCTGCTCGATGCGCAGGAAATAGCGCCCGAGCAGCGCCAGGCGTTCACGGAGTCGCTACGAAGGATACTGGGTCAGGAGGAATTGACCGCGTACGTGGCAAGCCTGAAACAGAAAGCCGGCGTAACGATCAACAAGGAACAGCTGGAGCGAAAATAGCGGCCAGGAGCACGCAGCACTAACAGCTTGCTGGTTACTCGCTTACCGGCGTTGCGCCTATCGTAGTGTTGAAGCCGCTGTCCACGTAAGTGATCTCGCCGGTAATGCCGGCGGCGAGGTCGCTCAACAGAAACGCCGCCGCGTTGCCGACGTCATCGGCCGTGACATTGCGCCTCATCGGCGCGTTTTCCTCCACGAACTTCAGGAGCCTGCTGAAACCGCTGATGCCGGCGGCGGCCAGCGTCTTGATCGGCCCCGCGGAAATGCCGTTCACGCGTATGCCCCTGGGACCGAGGTCCTGCGCCATGTAGCGCACGCACGCTTCGAGACTCGCTTTCGCCAGCCCCATCACGTTGTAATTGGGCACCGAGCGCACTGCGCCAAGGTAGGTCAGAGTAAGCAGCGCCGCGCGCCGCCCTTTCATCATCGGCAATCCGGCCTTGGCCAGCGCGGCGAAGCTGTATGCGCTCACCTCGTGGGCGGTGCGGAACGCCTCTCGCGTCAGGCCCTCGAGCAAATCGCCTCTAAGCGACTCCCTGGGCGCGAATGCGATCGAATGCACGATGCCGTCCAGTCCCTCCCAGCGGCCGCCGAGCTGTCCGAACAGAGCCAGGATTTCCTCGTCGCGGGCGACGTCACAGGGAAGGACCGGGACGGCGCCGAAATCCTTCGCGAGCTCGACCACGCGTTCCCGCAGGTCCTCGTTTTGATAGGTGAACGCCAGTACCGCACCTTCGCGCGCCAGGGCCTTGGCGATGCCGTAGGCGATCGATCGATGGGAGAGCACCCCGGTGACGAGGATTCTCCGGTCCTGGAGTAAGCCCACGTTTCTTCCTTCTTCTGGGCGCCGCCGCCGGGAGTGCGGAGCGTAACGGCTGTATTCCCCGTCTATTATAGGCCGTGAGCAGTGAGACGTGACTGAAAATGAGCTAAACTTTTCCTCGATGCGGGCCCTATCTCTGCGCGCTGCGCTCATTGCCGTGGCGCTTCTTGCCGGATGCAGCCGCGCGCCGTGGAATGACCCGTATTCGGCCAACGATTCGGGCGCCAACATCCTGTATTCGTCTTTCTCCGAACGCCCCAAGCATCTCGATCCGGTTCAGTCCTACAGCTCGAACGAAATCACTTTCACCGCGCAGATCTACGAGCCGCCGCTGCAGTACCACTATCTCAAGCGCCCTTACACGTTGATCCCGCTCACCGCCGAAGCCGTCCCGGAGCCGCAGTATTTCGACGGCAAAGGCAGCCGGCTGCCGGCCAGTGCCGCGCAACGGGACATTGTCCATACCGTCTACGAGGTTCGTATCAAGCGCGGCGTCCGCTACCAGCCGCATCCCGCCTTCGCACGCGGAGCCGACGGCAAGCTGCTCTACCACGAGCTCACGCGAGAAGGGCTGGCCCACAGATACAGACTCGGCGACTTCAAAGACACCGGAACGCGCGAATTGAACGCGCGCGACTTCGAGTACCAGATCAAGCGGCTGGCGCATCCGCGACTGCAGTCACCGATCTTCGGGTTGATGGCCGATTACATCGTCGGGCTCAAGGAATATGCGGAAATTCTCAAGCGCGCCAACGAAGAATTGACGGCCAAATCGGGAAAGGACGCGTGGCTCGACTTGAGCCGCTATCCCCTCGCCGGCGTCGAGGTCGTGGACGACTACACCTATCGTGTCCGGTTGAACGGGCAGTATCCGCAGTTCCTCTATTGGCTCGCCATGCCCTTTTTCGCGCCGGTGCCGCTGGAAGTGGACCGTTTCTTCGCTCAGCCCGGGATGGCGGAAAGAAATCTCACGCTCGACTGGTACCCGATGGGCACCGGTCCCTACATGCTCACGCAGAACGATCCCAACCGCGTCATGGTGCTGGAACGCAACCCCAATTTTCGCGGAGAGACCTATCCCACCGAAGGCGAGCCGGGGGACACAGAGGCCGGCCTTCTGAAGGATGCGGGCAAGCCGATTCCGTTCATAGACAAAGCGGTGTTCAGCCTCGAAAAGGAGAGCATCCCGTACTGGAACAAGTTCCTGCAGGGCTATTACGATGGGTCGGCCATTGCGTCGGACACTTTTGACCAGGCTGTGCAGATGTCGAGCCAGGGCGAGGCGGTGGTGACCGACTCCATGCAGAAGCAGGGAATACGCCTCTCCGCGTCCGTTGCCGTCTCGACCTTCTACATGGGATTCAACATGCTCGACCCGGTTGTGGGCGGCGGCCCCGATGAAAGAAGCCGCGAGCGGGCACGCAAGCTGCGGCACGCCATTTCCATCGCCGTTGATTACGAGGAGTTCGTCTCGATATTCCGCAACGGCCGCGGCATCTCCGCGCAGGGCCCGATCGCGCCGGGCATCTTCGGCTACCGCGACGGCAAGGAGGGCATCAATCCGGTGGTGTACGACTGGGACGGCAAGGCGCCGGTGCGCAAGACCGTCGAAGCGGCGAAGAAGCTGCTCGCTGAGGCGGGCTACCCGAACGGCATCGACGCCGGGACCGGGGCGCCGCTGGTGCTCAACTTCGACGTGACGGCGCGCAGCGTCGATGCGAAGTCTCAACTCGACTGGATGCGCAGGCAGTTCGAGAAGATCAATGTCCAGCTCGTCGTTCGCGACACCGACTACAACCGCTTCCAGGACAAGATCCGCAAGGGCAACGCGCAGATTTTCGAGTGGGGCTGGCACGCCGACTATCCCGACCCCGAGAATTTCCTGTTCCTGCTCCACGGCCCCCAGGGCAAGGTGAAAGCGCAGGGCGAGAACGCGGTAAATTACGAAAGTGCAGCATACGACCGCCTGTTCGAGCAGATGAAGAACATGCCGAACTCACCGGAGCGGCAGGCCATCATCGACAAGATGATCGGCACCCTGCGCTACGACGCGCCCTGGCTGTGGGGATATCACCCCAAGGACTACGCCCTGTATCACGCCTGGTACGGGAATCTGAAAGCCAACAAGATCGCGTACAACACCGTCAAGTACCACCGCATCGACGCCGCGCTGCGCGGGCAGAAGCGCGGGGAATGGAACCAGGCGGTGCTGTGGCCGCTGGGATTGCTCGGCGTGCTCCTCGCCGGGTTTACCGCGCCGGCGTTCGCCGCCTATCTGCGGCGCGAGCGGCAAGTGGCCAAGAGCGTGACCCGATGACCGCCTACATCATCCGGCGAGCGCTCTACGCGATACCGATCCTGATCGGCGTGAACATCCTCACGTTTCTGCTGTTTTTCACGGTGAATACCCCCGACGACATGGCGCGCATGAACCTGGGGTTGAAGCGTGTGACCCCCGAAGCGATCGCCAAGTGGAAGCAGGAACGCGGCTACGACAAGCCAGTCGTTTTCAACGGCGCTGCGCCCGGGCTCAAGGAGAAATTCACGGAGACGATATTCTTCGAGAAATCGCTGCGCATGTTCGTGTTCGACTTCGGTGCCGCGGATGACGGGCGCAACATCGCGCGCGAGATCCGCACGCGCATGTGGCCCAGCCTTGCCGTGGCGCTGCCGGTATTCCTGGTGGGGCTGCTGGTGTACATCACGCTCGCGCTTGTCGTGGCGTTCTTCCGCGCGACTTACATCGATTTCTGGGGCGTGGTGATCTGCGTGGCGATGATGTCGATCTCCACCATGTTCTACATCATCGGCGGACAATACCTGGTCAGCAAGTTGTGGCATCTCGTGCCGATCTCCGGATTCCAGGGTGGATTCGATGCCGCGAAGTTCCTGCTGCTGCCGGTGACGATCGGCATAGTCGGCGGTCTCGGCGGCGCGACGCGGCTCTATCGCACGTTCTTCCTGGAGGAGATATCCAAGGACTACGTGCGCACGGCTCGCGCCAAGGGGCTTTCTGAAAGGAACGTACTGTTCCGCCACGTGCTGAAGAACGCCATGATTCCGATCCTGACCGGCGCAGTCGTCGCGATCCCGCTGCTGTTCATGGGCAGCCTGATCACGGAGTCCTTTTTCGGCATACCGGGGCTCGGGAGCTACACCATAGACGCCATTCGCTCCCAGGACTTCGGCGTAGTGCGCTCGATGGTGTTCATCGGCTCGCTGCTCTACATCGTCGGGCTGCTGCTGACCGATATCTCGTACACCCTGGTCGACCCGCGCGTCAGGTTTGAGTGACGGGTGTTGGATGAATCGTGACTGAGGAAGCGTGACTATGCCGATAATGCTCCAGACCGACTGGCTGGTGTGGCTGCTGGTTGCCGCGATCATCGGCTTTGCGTTCTACGTGCGGCGGCACGAGCACCTGGTCGAGCCGTGGCGGAGAGTGCTCCGCAGCAAGAGCGGCATGGTGAGCCTCGTGGTGCTGGCGATGTTCGTGATCGTCGGGTTGCTGGACTCGCTGCATTTCAGGCCGCGATTGGCGGGGCAGCCGCCCGGCGCCAAGGCGGCGTACGCCGTTGACGTCCTGAGCGTGCTGGACGTCCTGTGCGAGCCGCTGCGGCAGCGCAGGGAGAAGACCTACTCTGCGCCGCTGGCAACCGAGCTCTATGCCAGGGAAACCGTGGAGCGTCCCGACGGGCGCCAGGCACGCGAGTATCCCCGCCTCACCTACGGGGGCGCGCACCTCAAGAATCCGCAGGAGGAATTTGCTCCGGACGTGGCGCGACGCGCCGTGGCGGGACTCGCCGGCGGCGTCGTGTCCTGGATCGTATTCGCGACGCTGATCGCCGCGTGGCTCGCCCACCGGCGCGGCCTGAGCGTCAACGAGGTCTGGCGCCGGATCTGGCGGGGCGAAATGGAGGTGCCGTGGCAGGCGATCCTGCTAACGCTGCTCGCGCTCGCGGTCGTCGCCGGACCGGCGGCCGCCTTGGGCGCCAAGTACCACCTGCTCGGTACCGACAAGGTCGGACAGGACGTCTTCTACCAGGCGTTGAAAAGCATCCGCACGGGGCTCGTGATCGGCACATTGACGACGCTGGTGATGCTGCCCTTTGCCATCGGGCTCGGCATCATGGCGGGGTATTTCGGCGGCTTGATCGACGACGTGATCCAGTACTTCTACACGACTCTCAATTCGATCCCGGGCGTGCTGTTGATTGCCGCAGCCGTGCTGATGATGCAGGTTTACATCGACAGGAATGCGGAGTTCTACGCCACTTCGGCGGAGCGCGCCGACCTGCGGCTGCTGTCCCTGTGCGTCATCCTCGGGATTACGACCTGGACCGGGTTGTGCCGGCTCCTGCGCGGAGAAACGCTGAAGCTGAAGGGGCTCGAATACATTCAGGCGGCGCACGCCCTGGGCGTGCGCAGTTTCGGCGTCGTCACGCGCCACATCCTTCCCAACGTGACGCATATCGTGCTGATCGCGGTAGTGATGGAGTTCAGCGGACTCGTGCTCGCCGAGGCCGTGTTGTCTTATGTCGGCGTCGGTGTCGATCCCTCGATGGTCAGCTTCGGCACCATGATCAACAATGCGCGCCTCGAGATGGCGCGCGAGCCGATGGTATGGTGGTCGCTCGCTGCCGCGTTTGCGTTCATGTTCGTGATGGTGCTCTCGGCAAATCTGTTCGCTGACGCCGTGCGCGATGCCTTCGATCCGCGCGTTCGCACTGCGAGGCCGCTCGCTCTCGTTGCAAGGCCCGCATGAGCGATACGAGTCCCGACCGGCCATTGCTGCGCGTCAGTGAGCTAAAGACGTGGCTGCATACGGGAGACGCCATCGTGCGGGCCGTGGACGGCGTGTCGTTCGAGGTGCGGCGCGGCGAAACCTTCGCGCTGCTGGGCGAATCGGGATGCGGCAAGTCGATGACCGCACTCTCCATCATGCGGCTGCTGCCCGACGCCGGGCAGGTCGTCGCGGGCGCCGTGGAGCTCGACGGCCGGGACCTCCTCGAGCTGCCCGAGGCCGAGATGCGCAACGTCCGCGGCCGGCGCATCGGAATGATTTTCCAGGAGCCCACGCTCTCGCTCAATCCGGTAATGACCGTTGGCGGGCAGGTCGCCGAGGCGCTCCGGCGCCATACGGCCCTCGACGGCGCCGGGCTGGATGCGCGCGTGCTGGAGTTGCTCGACGCGGTACGCATACCCGACGCGGCGCGCCGGCGCGGCGAGTATCCATTCCAGCTCTCGGGCGGCATGAAGCAGAGGGTCATGATCGCCATGGCGCTCGCGTGCAATCCGGACCTGTTGATCGCGGACGAGCCGACGACGGCGCTCGACGTGACGATCCAGGCGCAGATACTGGACCTGCTGCGAGAGCTTCAGAAGGAACGCGGGATGTCGTTACTGCTCATTACCCACGATCTTGCCGTGGTGTCGGAAATCGCGCAGCGGGTCGCTGTCATGTATGCGGGCGTAGTAGTGGAAACGGCCTCGCGCGAGGCTTTCTTCGCGCGCCCGGCCCATCCCTATTCGCGCAAGCTGTTCGATTCGGTGCCCAAGAAGGAGAAGCGCGGCGATGTGCTGGCGGTGATCCGCGGCAGCGTGCCGGCGCTGACGCAGGATTTCACCGGCTGCCGTTTCGCCGATCGCTGCGACCACGCTTGGGATCTGTGCCGGCAGGCGGTGCCGGATCTGTACGACGCGGGTGATGGGCAAGTGGCTCGGTGCCATCTTTTCGCTCCGGGCGAAACGATGAAGGATGAAGGCGGAAGGATGAAGGATGAAGCGGCTGGCAAGAAACCAACAGGTCATCCTTCATCCTTCATCCTTCATCCTTCCGACGCGCGCCCCCTGCTACAGGTGAATGATTTTAAGGTTCATTTTCCTGTTCATCGTGGAGTGTTGAAGCGGGTGGTTGCGCGCGTCAAAGCAGTGGACGGTGTCTCGCTCGCCCTATCCGCCGGAAAAACGCTCGGGCTGGTCGGCGAGTCCGGATGCGGCAAGACGACGGTGGGGAAGGGGATATTGCGGCTGGTGGATCCCACTTCGGGGGAGGTCTGGTTCGATGGCACGGATCTGACACGGCTCGAGCGCGGAGCGCTGCGGCCATGGCGCAAGCACCTCCAGATCATCTTCCAGGATCCCTATGCGTCTCTCAATCCGCGAATGCGCGTCGCGGAGACGCTGGAGGAAGGCATGGCGGCGCTGGGCGTCGGCGGGAACGCGATCGAGCGCCAGCGCCGCATAGACGCGCTTCTGAACGAGGTCGGGCTTTCCCCCGAGATCAAGCATCGCTACCCGCACGAGTTCTCCGGCGGACAGCGCCAGCGGATCGCGATTGCGCGCGCTCTCACGGTCGAGCCGCGATTGATCGTATGCGACGAGCCCACCAGCGCGCTCGACGTGTCGGTCCAGGCCCAGATCCTCAATCTGCTGAAGGAACTGCAGCGGAAGAAAGGCCTCGCGTACCTGTTTATCACGCACAACATGTCGGTCATCGAGTTCCTGGCGCACGAGGTGGCGGTCATGTATCTCGGACGCATCGTCGAGCATGGGCCTGTCGATGAAGTGCTGTCGGATCCCCGGCACCCATACACGCGCGCGCTGCTCTCGGCCGTGCCCGTGATCGACCGGAAGACCCGCCGCGAGGTGATCGTGCTGCAGGGCGATCTGCCGTCCCCCGTCACTCCGCCGCCCGGCTGCCATTTCCAGCCGCGCTGTCCGGTGGCGCGCCCTGTATGCGCGCAGCGCTACCCCGACGTCATCAGCCTGCCCGGCGGTCGCCGGGTTGCGTGTGTGCTCTACGAAGCACCGCGTTCGGGATGATGGTGCGCCGGTCGATCGCGGGTCCGGCCGTGCTCGTCTGTGCGCTGGCCTGCGCCCATGCGCCCGATGCATGGGCCGCTCACGCGTATGCGCAGTTCGGCGACATCAAGTATCCGGCCGGCTTCACGCACTTCGCCTGGGCAAATCCCGACGCGCCGAAAGGTGGCGACATCGAGCTCGTCGCCCCCTCGCGCATCACCAATTTCGACAAGTACAACCCGTTCACGCTCAAGGGCACGTCCCCGCCCGGACTCACCACGCTCATGTTCGAGAGCCTGCTTACCGGGACGTTCGACGAGACGGCGACGGCGTACGGCATGCTGGCGCAGGACGTGGAAGTCGCCGGGGACAGGCTGGCGGTGACCTTCCGCCTGAACCCCCGCGCGCGTTTCCACGACGGCACGCCGGTGACCGCCGCCGACGTCAAGCATAGTTTCGATACCCTGATGAGCAGGCAGGCGGCGCCGCAGTACAGGGTGGTGTTCAGCGACGTCAAACAGGCGCTGGTCGTGGCGCCGCTCATCATCCGTTTCGAATTCAAACAGCCGAGCGCCGAGCTTCCCCTGCTGGTGGGCGGGTTGCCGGTATTCAGCCGCAGCTGGGGTGCCGGAAAACCCTTCGACCAGGTGGTGAGCGAAATCCCGATCGCCAGCGGGCCGTACAAGATCGGCCGGGTGAACTTCGGGCGCGACATTACCTATCAGCGCGATCCCCGGTACTGGGCGCGCGACCTGAACGTGCGGCGCGGCCTCTACAATTTCGACCGCGTCACGTACCGGATCTACAAGGATGCCACCGCCCAGACCGAGGCGTTCAAGGCGGGGGAATTCGATTATGTGCAGGTGTTCTCGGCGCGCGATTGGGCACGCACCTACAAGGGCAGGAAGTTCGACTCGGGCGAGTTGATCAGGGCCGAGCTGAAGACGAAAAACGCCGGCGATTTCCAGGGCTTTCTGATCAACACGCGGCGCGAAAAGTTCAAGGACCCCCGGGTGCGTGAAGCGCTCGCGCTCGCGTTCGATTTCGAATGGATGAACCGGCAGCTGTTCTACCATTCGTACACCCGCGTGCGCGGCTATTTTACCGGCAGCGACTTCGAGGCCAGGGGCAAGCCCGGACCCGAAGAGCTGGCGCTGCTGGAGCCACTCCGCACCAGGCTGCCGGCCCGGATCTTCGAGGAGGACGTTCCACTGCCGCCTTCGACCGCTCCCCCCAACACCTTGCGAGCCAATCTGCTCAAGGCCAGGGACCTGCTCACGGCCGCCGGGTGGATCTACCGCGACGGCGCGCTGCGCAACGCCAGGGGAGAGCCCTTCCAGGTGGAGTTCCTCGACAGCGGTGGCGGCATGATCCGTCTCATCACGCCCTACATGCAGGGGCTGGCCAGGCTGGGCATAGACGCCCGCCACCGGCAGGCGGATTTTGCCCTGCTGCGCAAGCGGCTCGATGTATACGACTTCGATATCACCAGCTCCCGGGTTCCCGGCTCTGAAACGCCCGGAGCCGAGTTGCTGGCGCGCTTCGGATCGGAATCGGCCGCAACCGAAGGCTCCAGCAATCTCATGGGAGTGCGCGATCCCGCCGTCGACGCGCTGCTCGAAAAAGCCGTGGCGGCTGCCACCAGGCCCGACCTGGTCGCGTCTCTGCGCGCGCTCGACCGGGTGCTGCGGCACGGCCACTACGCGGTGCCTCACTATTACGCCAGCACTTTCAGAGTGGGGTACCGCGCGGGAAAATTCGAGCAGCCCGCCGTCGCGCCCGATTATTACCAGCCCGAGGCCTGGCTGGTCAGCACGTGGTGGCGGAAGAAATGAAACAGGGAAAAGGCTCTTAGAGTGCATAACAAAATGAGCTTGTAGTGCGCAGCTTCTTTCCCTCACCCTCA
>CAZQJF010000049.1:0-2436 GCA_964593735.1 uncultured Streptomycetaceae bacterium
GGCCACCGAGCTTCCCTTCCGTGCCCACCTCGCGCGCCACCCGCGACACTTCCGAAGCGAACGCGCCGAGCTGGCCCACCATCGTATTCACCACCTTGCCGATACGCAGGAATTCACCGCGCAGCGGCCGGCCTTCGATTTCCAGCACCATGGTCTGCCCGAGATCGCCCCTGGCGACCGATTCGATCACCCGGGCGACTTCCGAGGTCGGCTGCACCACGTCGCCGATCAGGGTATTGACCGAATCCACGTAGTCCGCCCACGACCCGGTCGCGGACGGCATCTTGATCCGCTGGTGGATCCTGCCTTCCTTCCCGACCTCATCCAGGATCCGCGCGAATTCCTCGGCGAACGTCTCGTTGATTTCGACGACGTCGTTGAACGCCGCGGCGATTTCGCCGTCCACTCCCACGAGATCCAGGGGCATGCGCACGGAGAAATCCCCCTTGCGGAACGCGCGCAGGGCTTTCAGCAGCTCCCGCTGGTCGAGAGTCGATCCGGAAAACCTAAGGTCTGTCATGTTGCTACCCCCGGAGAACTTCGTGACTGAGTCGTCACTTGCAATTCAGTTGGTCGATTCCCAGGTTCGCCAGGTGCGCCTGGTAGTACGTGAAGTGCGTGTCCGGCACGTACAGCTCCGCGCCCTGCACCGGCGTCACTGTCATTGCATCTTCCAGCCTCGGGCTGCTCGAAACATACCTGGTGGCTGCAAGGAGCAGCACTATCACCACGAATATGCCGGTTACCCTGATGCTCACTTCAGCCTCCTTGCACCAGTGAACTATTCGCTGCCGTACTCGGGAAGCAAACGCCCAGGACCCAGCGCGGCTTTCCCTGTCTGCGTCGAGTTGTCGAAGAAATAGTCCGCTCCCCTGGCCTGGCATTTTTCTCGAGACCCCCCGATAACAATCGCTCGCTGGTACGTTCGGTAGAATAGGTCCGGGCGATACCGGCCACCAGCCCGGAATCCGTGATTTTTCTGTAGCGGCCCTGCGTGCCGATGTAGGGGGTTAACTACATGCTGGTGGAATATGGCGCACGACCCCGAGCGGCGTCAGGACGTGACGGATTACGCTGGAAAAAGTGACCGGTGACCGGTGACCGGTTAGGACGCTGGTTTGCCTCTTGGAGAACTATTCTGGTCGATCAGGGGCGTGCCGGCGCGCGCAATCTGCCCTACGCATCCCGTTTGAATGTCGAGGACTGCCGTGACCGGTCACAGTGGTCTCCGGTCACTGCTCACCGTCACCGGTCAGGTCACCGGTCACCGGTCACTGAACCAGCTGGTGCTTGACCGCGTAATGGACGAGTTGCGCGTTGTTGGCGAGGCTCAGCTTCTTCAGAATGCGTGCCCGATAGGTGCTCACCGTGTTCGGGCTCAAGAACATCTCTTTCGCGATCTGGTTGATCTGCTTGCCCGAAGCCAGCAGCCACATAACCCGGTACTCCCGGTCCGACAGCGTCTCGTGCGGGGGCTTCTGCGTGCCGGGTCCCAGCTCGAAGGCCAGCCGCTCCGCCAGCGCGGGACTCACGTACTTGCCGCCGCCCATCACCTTGCGGATCGCCGCGGTCAACTCGTCCGAAACGCTCTCCTTGTTCACGTAACCCGCGCCGCCCGCCTTCAGCACGCGGGTGGCGTGCAGGTCTTCCGGGTGCATGCTCAGGATCAGCACAGGCCGCTGCGGATACTCGCGCTTGATCTCCTTCAACAGGTCGAGACCGCTCTTGCCCGGCATCGAGTAATCCAGGATCGCCACGTCCCACTCCAGCTTGCGCGCCATGTCCAGCGCTTCGTTGCCGTTCTTTGCCTCTCCCACGACCTGCAGATCGGGATCGAGCGCCAGGATCTGTTTCAAACCGTGTCGCACCACTGGATGATCGTCTGCAATCAGAATTTTCACGACAACTCCCTTATGAAGTGACTCCTGGTGCGTTGGTTGCACTCGTTCCCCATCATTTCTGCCCGGCCACGCGGCATCGTTCACCTGTATCATTCAGGATGCATCCGTCATGCTGCGTCGGCCATACTCTTCACTCTCTGGAGAATACCCAATCACGGCCCGCGGGCCAAGAGGCAATTTACTCAGTCCCCCCGGCAATCAAGAGGAATGCACTGCGAAATTTCAGCTGCTAGCAGGAGAAATGTAGTGGTGCAGCTACGCCGCGCCGCTACCCCGCGACACCAAAATCAAGCTTGCACGATAGTGACAAAACGCAGAAAGCATTATGATTGCATCCATCAGTTGATTCAGCTTGCCTTGCAGACGCACAACCCTCCCTCCCTGTGCGTGTGTAGGTAAGAAGCCCCGGCGCCAGTCGGGGCTTTTTTTTGGCGGTTGCCGGCCTCCCTCCGGCGCCGACGCGCCATTCTCCGCTCCGAAACTGCCGCTGCTGCACGCAATGAGACAGCCGCGGCGACCCTTACGGTTCGTGGTA
>CAZQJF010000049.1:2536-4044 GCA_964593735.1 uncultured Streptomycetaceae bacterium
ATGACGCCGCCCCCGCTCCGCGTCCTGTACGTAACGCCGGAATGCGCGCCGCTCATCAAGACCGGCGGGCTGGGGGATGTCAGCGCTGCGCTGCCAGCGGCGCTGAAGCGGTTGCGAATCGACGTGCGGGTGCTATTGCCGGGCTACCCGGACGTGCTCGCGGCGGTCGCGGGCGGCGGCGTCCTCGCCACGCTGGACGTTTCCGCTCCGCCGTTCGAAGCCCGTCTGCTCGCCGCGCGCCTGCCGAGCGGCGTGCCGCTGATCGTCCTCGATTGTCCGGCTTTGTACCAGCGCGATGGCGGGCCCTATCAGAACGTCGCCGGGGAGGACTGGCCCGACAACGCCCTGCGCTTCGGCGCGTTGTCGAGGGCGGCGGCCATGCTGGGCAGCGCCTCGAGCCCGCTCGAATGGCGCCCCGACGTCGTTCACTGCAACGATTGGCCGACGGCGCTGGCGCCGGCGTACCTGCATTACGAGGCCGGTTCGCATGCGGCCTCGCTGACGACCGTGCACAACCTCGCCTTTCACGGCAGCTTTGCGCCGGCACTGGTCGCGACGCTGGGGCTGCCGGCCGCGAGCTATGCCATCGACGGCCTGGAGTTCCATGGACGCATGTCGTTCCTCAAGGCCGGGCTCTTCTACTCCGACGCCATCACCACCGTCAGCCCTACCTATGCGCGTGAAATCCAGTCCGAAGCGCTCGGCAGCGGCATGGACGGCGTGCTGCGCATGCGCCGTGACTCGCTCACGGGTATCCTCAATGGTATCGATACGGCGGCGTGGAATCCGGCGACCGATCCGTTGATCGCGCGCCGCTACGGTCCCCGCAGCCTGCACTTCAAGCGCGCCAACAAGCAAGCGTTGCAGCGCCGGCTGCAGCTTGCGGCGGATCCCGACATTCCGCTGCTCGGAGTGGTGAGCCGCTTCACGCACCAGAAGGGCACCGACGTCCTCGCCGCGGCCGTGCCCGAGCTTGCCGGTCTGCCCGTCCAGCTCGCCGCGCTCGGCAGCGGCGAGCACAGCTACGAAGACGCACTGCTATCGGCCGCCGCGAACTACCCCGGGCGGATTTCAGTCGCCGTCGGCTTTGATGAAGAGTTGGCGCACCTGATCGAGGCGGGGGCCGACATGTTCGTCATGCCGTCGCGGTTCGAGCCGTGCGGGCTGAACCAGATGTACAGCCAACGTTACGGCACCCCGCCGATCGCGCGCGCCACCGGGGGGCTGGCCGACACTATCGTGGATTGGACGCCGGACAGTGCTGGCGACGGACACGCGACCGGCTTTCTCTTCGGGGAGCCGGCGGCGCCGGCGCTCGTGGCGGCAGTGCAACGCGCCGTCGGCGTATTCGGCAATCAACGCCACTGGCGAGCCTTGCAGCGCAACGGGATGGCGCGCGATTTCGACTGGCGGATGTCCGCCGGGCGCTACGTGGAGGTCTACCGGCGCATAGCCGGCGGCCGTTAACTTACGGCGTGAAGTTCGCCGGCAACCGTTAACTTACGGCG
>CAZQJF010000049.1:4144-11979 GCA_964593735.1 uncultured Streptomycetaceae bacterium
CCGGCGGCCGTTAACTTACGGCGTGAAGTTCGCCGGCAACCGTTAACTTACGGCGCGAAGTTCGCCGGCGTCCGCTAACTTACGGCGCGAAGTTCGCCGGCGTCCGCTAACTTACGGCGCGAAGTTCGCCGGCAGGTACGCCGGGCATGGCTGGGCGCGACCGCAATTGCCGTACCTTCGCCTGCTCCACGTGAATCTCCCCGTGTATCGGCCAGTACGGATTCGCCAGATCAAACCGCGGCCGCGGCCCCTGGATATCGTCCCGGGCGGCTGCCAGCGCGGCCAGCGTGCCCACGTCACGCCAGTAGGCGGGCTCCTCATAAGGCTGGATGCCCGGGACGTAATTCTCCGACAAATCGTAGGCATAGACGCGGCCGCGGCCCGGCATGCGGGGCAGGATGTCGCGGCCGAAGTCGGTTGCTCCGGTGCGATGCGCCGCTTGCAGGAGTCCGACCAGCACGTCGGTGTCGAACAGGTAATTGCCCATGGAGGCGTAAGCGCGGGCCTCGTCACCCGGAATCGACACAGGGTGCGCGGGCTTTTCCAGGAAGTGGCGGATTTTTCCTCCGGCACCCGTCCCGATAACGCCGAACGAGCTTGCCGACGCGATGGGAACCGGGACCGCTGCCACTGTCACGTCGGCGCTGCGAGCCCGGTGAAAGAGGGCCATCTGGCCGACGTCCATGCGATAGATGTGGTCCGCCGCGAAGACGGCCACGAGATCGGGCCGGTGCCGCTCGATCAGGTCGAGATTCTGATAGACGGCGTCTGCGGTCCCGAGAAAATACCCGGGACCCCTGTCCGGCCGCGCCAGCACCGGCCTGATGAAGCCCTTCTTCCGGCTCAACCGCTGCCCCCAGGCGCTCTCGACGTGACGGATGAGCGACTGCGGCTTGTATTGCGCCAGCACGTAGATCCCGGTCACACCGGAGTTAACGAGGTTGCTCAATACGAAATCGACGATGCGGTAGCCATTGACGAAGGGCAGCGCGGGTTTCGAGTGCTCCACGGTCAGAGGATGGAGCCGGGTACCTTCGCCTCCGGCGAGAACGAGCGCGAGAATTTTCATGGAGCCCCTGTCTTTTACGGCTTTTGTTAGGGAGCGCCGGAGCTTTTGGGATTGCGCCCGGCAGCCGAAACATTACGACCCCATGATAGTGCGCCGACCATCGGTCGGACTATCGTCGAAACTTGATTTTGTTGTAGCAGGAATCTGCCGGGAAATTGTAGCGGGACAACTACAACTTCGCGGACGCACCCCGGGGAGGGGCGGTGGATCAGCCCATCACGGCCTGAACGGCCTCTCGGCGGCGGGGATCGACACGCTCACCCGGGTTCCCTTGCCCTTTTCGCCCTCGATTTCGACTTTGCCTTCGAACAGGAGGACCCGTTCCCGTATTCCCAGGATCCCCAGGGACTTGGTGTTCTTGGTCTGGGAGTCGAGGATGCCCTTGCCGTTATCCTGCACTTCCAGCACGAGCGTGTCCGCGTTCACATTGAGGGAGACATCGACCCGGGTCGCGTTCGCATGGCGCGCGACGTTGGTCAACACTTCCTGGAAAATACGGAACAACGCAGTCGCGCGCTCCTTGTCCGGCTCGGGACCGTCCGCAGGCAGCTCGATCTTGCAGCGGGTTCCGGTGCGCTTCTGGAAATCCCGGGCCTGCCAGGCGATGGCCGCCGCGAGGCCTACTTCGTCCAGCACCTCGGGGCGCAGGCCGGTGGCGATCCGGCGTACGGAATGGATCGTTTCATCGATGAGCTTGAACATCGTTTTCGCCCGGTCGGACACCGGCTTCTGCGCCGGGGACAGCCGGTTCAACAGCCAGGTCAGGTCCATCTTGAGCCCGGTAAGCGCCTGTCCCAGCTCGTCGTGGATTTCCCGCGCGATGCGCGTCTGCTCTTCCTCCCGCACCGACTGAAGGTGCGTGGCCAACGCCCGGAGATTCTCTTCGGACTCCCGCAACCGGTCTTCCATGAGCCTGCGCTCCGCGATCTCGCGCGCCAGCATCGCGTTGTTCTTGTAGAGATCGACGAAAACGGAAATCTTCGACTTCAGCACCTCCGGCACCACGGGTTTCACCAGATAATCGACCGCGCCCGCCTCGTAGCCGCGGAACATGGAGAAGGAGTCTTCGTACGCGCCCGTGAGAAATATGATCGGGGTATGGCGGGAGCGATCCCGGTCCCGGATCAACCGGGCCGTTTCGAAGCCGTCGATCCCGGGCATGTTGGCATCGAGCAGGATCACCGCGAAATCCTGTTTCAGTACCTGGCGCAAGGCCTCCTCACCGGATTTTGCAGGCACGAGCTGGTGCCCCAGGGCGTGGAGCAGCTCCTGCATGGCCATCAGGTTCCTGGGCTCGTCGTCGACAATCAATATGCCGGCTTCGAGTGCGCCGGAAGCTTCACTCATTTTCCGAGTGTAGCAATAATTGCGCCACGATTTCCACTGGCGAGAGGGATCCAGGAAAGCGCCTTCAACGACGGTGAATCAGAACTTCCGCGCGGGCAGCAGGCCCAATAACGAGAATACTTCCTGAACTCCCAGCGATTCCGCCATCGTGGCCCTCGAAACCTACCGCAAGAAACGCAATTTCCGCACGACGCCGGAGCCGAAAGGCCGTGCTGCGAGGCGCAAGGCCGCCGGTCCGCCCGGCTTCGTCATTCAGAAGCATGCGGCGAGCCATCTGCACTACGATTTTCGCCTGGAGCTCGACGGGGTGCTCCTGAGCTGGGCCGTGCCCAAAGGGCCGAGCCTGGATCCCGGCATCCGCCGGCTCGCCATGCACGTCGAGGATCATCCCATCGAGTACGGCACCTTCGAAGGCGTCATTCCCCCGAAGCAGTACGGTTCCGGGACGGTCATGGTGTGGGACCGCGGCACCTGGGCGCCGGTTGGCGATCCGCGCCAGGGATACCGCAGCGGCAAGCTCAAGTTCGCGCTGCAAGGTGAAAAGCTGAAGGGCGGCTGGATGCTCGTTCGCAGCCGCGGCGGCAAGTACGGCGGCGACAAGGCCTGGCTGCTGATCAAGGAAAACGACCAATACGCCCGCCGCGACAACGGCGCGATCGTCGAGGACGAACCCGACAGCGTCGCGACCGGGCGCAGCCTCGAGGAGATCGCGGCGTCCGCCGATCGCGTGTGGCATTCCGACAAGTCGGTCGCGGAGAACGTCCGCAGCGGCGCCGTAAAGAGAAAGCGTGCGACCTCACCCGCACGCGGCCTCGCCCGGGTGAAGGGGGCGACGGAGGCACCCATACCCTCCTTCGTCGAGCCGGAGCTGGCTACACTGGTGAAGGAAACGCCCGCCGGCCCGGATTGGGTGCACGAGATGAAGCTGGACGGCTATCGCGTGGTGTGCCGGATCGAGCAAGGAAAAGTGAGGCTATACACGAGGAATCGCAACGACTGGACCGCAAAATTCCCGGCCGTCGCGAAAGCCCTCGCCCGCCTGAAAGTCGCCTCCGCGTGGCTGGACGGCGAGATCGTGTTATTGGAGCCGAGCGGCCTCAGCAGCTTTCAAAAACTCCAGAACGCGCTGTCGAGCGACGACTCCGGAAGTCTTCACTATTATCTCTTCGATCTGCCTTATCTCGATGGCTACGACTTGCGGAAAGCGCCATTGCTCGAGCGCAAGCGGCTGCTGGAAAAATTGCTCTCTGCCGCACCCGCAGCGCTGCGCTACAGCAGTCACATAATCGGGTCCGGGGAAAAGTTCTACGCGCAGGCGTGCCAGCTCAGGCTGGAAGGCGTCGTCGCCAAGCAGGCAGCGTCGGCCTACCGGGCGGGCCGCGGCCGCGACTGGCTCAAGGTCAAGTGCGGCATGCGCCAGGAGATGGTGATCGGAGGATTCACCGATCCGGCCGGCTCGCGGCGCGGATTCGGCGCGTTGCTGCTGGGCGTGTACGAGGCTGACGGCAGCCTGCGCTATTCCGGCAAAGTCGGCACGGGGTTCGACGACAGCACGCTCACCAGCCTGCGCAGGAAACTCGACGCGCTGGCCGTGAGCAAGTCCCCGTTCAGCAATCCGCCGCGCGGCGCCGAAGGCCGCCGTGCCCGCTGGGTCCAACCGCAGCTCGTCGGCGAGATCGCCTTCACCGAATGGACGGACGAAGGCACGCTGCGCCACCCGTCGTTTCAGGGATTGCGGGAAGACAAGCGGGCAAGAGACGTCGTGCGCGAACGTCCGGCAGGCGCACAGGCGGCGAAATCGCTCGGACGGGCCACGCCAGCAGCGGCTTCGACCAGGCCCGCAAAAGCGACGACATCGCGCTCGGGTCAACCCGCCGCGAAAACGGCCGGCGATGCGCCGAATGTCATCGCAGGCGTTTCGTTGAGCAACCCCGGCAAGGCGCTTTATCCCGATGCGGGGATCACCAAGCTGGACATCGCCCGTTATTACGAAGCGATAGCCGACTGGATGCTGCCTCATCTTCGCAATCGTCCCTTGAGCCTGGTGCGTTGCCCGAACGGCTGGCAGAAGAAATGCTTTTACCAGAAGCATGCCGTGGGCAACGTGTCCGATCTGCTCGAGCGGGTAAACGTCCAGGAAAGCGAGGGGCCGGGAACCTACATGATGGCGAATTCCGCCGGCGCTCTCGTTGCGCTCGCGCAAATGGGCGTGCTCGAGATCCATCCGTGGGGTTCCTCCTCGCGGAAGCTCGGCCACCCGGATCGCATCATCCTCGACCTCGATCCCGACGACGATCTGCCGTGGAGCGATATCGTCGCCGCGGTGCGGGACGTCAATGCGGCGGTCGAGGGGATCGGACTGCGCGGTTTCCTGAAGACGACCGGCGGCAAGGGGCTGCACATCGTGTCGCCGATCAAGCCGAACCAGCCCTGGGCCGCCATCAAGGGATTCACGAAAGCGATTGCAGAGCTGTTCGTCCAGACGTTTCCCGACCGCTTCGTGGCGCAGGCGTCGAAAACACAGCGGCGGGGCAAGATCTTCATCGACTACCTGCGCAACGCCGAGGGCTCGACTGCGATCGCTCCCTGCTCGCTGCGTGCCCGCGGCAACGCCCCGGTCGCGCTGCCGATCGGATGGCACGAGTTGAAGGACGACGTGCGTTTCGATCGTTTCAACCTGCGCAACGTCCCCGAACGGCTCGCGCGCCAGAAGAGCGACCCGTGGGACGGTTTCTTCGAGGCGCCGCCGGCCGTTACCGGGGCGATGATGAAAAAAGTGGGATATCAAGCGTCACGGCAGCCGGCGCCGGTCACGGCGCGGAAGCGCAAGCAGGAGGCATCGAGACGGCCATGACCACCAGACTGAACACGCCGCTCAAGCGCGAGATCGAGGTCGATGGCGATACGTACACCCTGACGATCTCGCCCGGCGGCTTGAAGCTCGTGCCGAAAGGCAGGCGCAAGGGGCACGAGCTGGCGTGGCGCGATTTCGTATCGGGGGATGCCGCCCTCGCGGCCGGCCTGAACGCCTCGCTCAGGAATATCGCGACGCCGCGGAAAAGTGTCGATGGCGACCGCACGTCAGCGACCCGGGCCGGCGCCGGGCGCGGAAAGCGCTCCCGGGTATGAAACGAATCGCGCGCAAGGCGACCCGGCAGGAAAGCTGACACTCCCTGGTGGTTTGTCGCTGGATTCGGAACCGCCAACACCACCCAGGAACTGGACGATCTGCTGCAGGAGCGTCCGGGCGGGCGTGAAAGACGACTGCTTTCATAGCGCCGCTAGCGCCGGCGTCGCTTGCGCGGCACTTTGCCTCCCGCGCGCCGAGCTTCCGACAATCCAATGGCGATGGCTTGCTTGCGGCTCGTGACTTTCTTGCCGGAGCGACCGCTCTTCGATGCGGCGCAAAGCTTTGCGCCGGGCATCGGTGTCCGGGCGCTACCGGGAGGTGCTCGCCGCTCTGGAAAAAAACCTCAGCGCCGCCCGTAGTTGGGCGGGCGGCGGCTGACCGGGCCGACCGGGCCGCGCTCGTCCTTGTGCCTGAAGGTGATACGCCCCTTGGTGAGATCGTAGGGCGTCAACTCGAGGCTGACCTTGTCCCCCGCAAGTATGCGGATGCGATGCTTTCGCATCTTGCCTGACACGTAGGCAATCACGGTGTGCCCGTTGTCCAGCCCGACGCGGAAGCGCGTGTCGGGAAGGACCTCGTTGATCACGCCTTCCATTTCGATCATTGCTTCTTTGGCCAAGGCGGAATCTCCTGAATGTTCAGTGCTGGTGGCGCGTTGATGCATCCGTCGCCGCGCGAAATATTCCGGTCGGGCGACGGAAGCGGCCCGAGACCAGGGCGGAACGGCCGCCCCGGCCATCGATGTCAGACGGCTTTCAGATTGACAGCCGAGGTCTTGCCATTCTGACCCTCCTCCCGGTCGAACGAGATTTTCTGGTTCTCGCTCAGCGTGCCGAGACCGGCGCGCTCTACCGCGGAAATGTGCACGAACACGTCCTTCGACGCATCGTCGGGTTGAATGAAACCAAAACCTTTGGCGCTGTTGAAAAACTTGACGGTACCGGTAGCCATAAAGTTACTCCAGATGTGTAGTGGCCGCGCGCTACGGTGCGCGCAGCATCAAATTACCTGTGGGAAAAAAGGAAGCGCCGGTCCGGGTAATGCAACGAAACCACAAACGAAACTACGGACCGGCCCAGAGCGAATTCGACCGTTCATTATGCGCCAAACCGTGCGCCGAGTATAGAAAAACCGCGGATTATTCCCGCGAACTTTCCGCACTCCGCTGCGGCAAATGCGCCTTCACGCCTTGGCGGCTGCCGCCGCCAGCTTCCGCTTTTCTGACGCAGCCCGCTTCCGCTCTTTCTCTTCCTGTACGCGGACCGCCTCCGCCCGCTCCTCGGTTTCCCGGCACTCGCGCTGGATCTCGCCTTCGAACTCGGGCCAGCGGGCCTTGAGACCATCCAGTTCCGCGGTTGCGGCATCGGCCTCGGGCGCGGCCAGTTCACGAATGTAGTTCGGCGCGAACCGGTACGACGGAGGTCTCCAGCCCTCCCGCTTCACGGAAATGGTCTTCGTGTCGCGGCAGCGGACAAACAGAAGATCGTCCTTGATCCCGGGCGCATTGGATGGAATGGTCCGGTCGAGAACCACCCACCCGTGCTCCTTGCTATGACCCCACCATTGCGTCTCGATTGCGTCGTGCATGTCGATTTCCTCCATCTGCAGTGGTTGCGGTGATTATCCTCTTGCGCGAAAACGCGGTCTGTACTGTAGCGCACATAGGACTGCCGCCGTCCGCGACCGGCCGGGGCGCCCACCGGGTCGTCAGTGACCCGCCGGTGGGGCTTCGAACATTCAACAACCCCGGAACGCAAGCGTAAGGCGCGTTCGGGGTCGCTCCAACGGCTACATGTCCATGCCGCCCATGCCGCCCATTCCACCGCCCATGCCATGGCCGCCACCGTTCGCATCGTCCTTCGGCGAGTCGGCGACCATCGCCGCGGTGGTGAGGATGAGACCCGCCACCGAGGCGGCATTCTGGAGCGCGTAGCGCGTGACCTTGGTCGGATCGAGCACGCCCATCTTGACCATGTCCCCGTACTCGCCGGTCATCGCGTTATAGCCGAAGTTGCCTTTGCCTTCGGCGACCTTGTTGAGGACGACCGAGGGTTCATCGCCGGTATTGGCGACGATCTGGCGCAGCGGCTCCTCGAGAGCGCGCAGCACGATCTTCACACCGCTCGCCTGGTCGTGGTTCTCGCCCTTTACCCTGGCGACGGCTTCACGGCAGCGCAGCAATGCGACGCCGCCGCCGGCTACGATGCCTTCCTCGACCGCCGCGCGGGTCGCGTGCAGCGCATCCTCCACGCGCGCCTTCTTCTCCTTCATCTCGACCTCGGTCGCCGC
>CAZQJF010000050.1:0-11926 GCA_964593735.1 uncultured Streptomycetaceae bacterium
GAGACGCTGCACTCGACCAACAACTTTCCCGAGTTCACCGGCCGCATCTGCCCCGCGCCCTGCGAGGAAGCGTGCGTACTGCGCATCAACGACGACGCCGTGGGCATCAAGTCCATCGAGCACGCCATCATCGACAAGGCGTGGGAAGAAGGCTGGGTGCGGCCGCAGCCGGCCGCGCAGAAAACGGGAAAAAAGGTCGCGATCGTCGGCTCGGGGCCGGCCGGGCTTGCATGCGCGCAACAACTCGCGCGCGCCGGGTACGCGGTCACGGTATACGAGAAGGGCGATCGCATCGGCGGGCTGCTGCGCTACGGCATACCCGACTTCAAGATGGAGAAATGGCTGATCGACCGGCGCATGGAGCAGATGCGGGCGGAAGGCGTGACGTTCCGCGCGGGCGTGTTCATCGGCAAGCAGCGTCCGGGCAGAGGCATCGTTGATAACGCCCGGGAAACCGAAGCGCCCGAGAAGCTGCTCGCGGATTTTGACGCCGTGGTGCTTGCGGGCGGCGCCGAGCAGCCGCGCGATCTCCCGGTTCCCGGACGCGAGCTCGAGGGCGTTCACTACGCGATGGAATTTCTGCCGTTGCAAAACAAGCGGGTCGCGGGTGACCAGGGCGTGCCCGGGCTGTGGGCTACCGACAAGCACGTGGTGATCATCGGGGGCGGCGACACCGGCTCCGACTGCGTCGGGACGTCGAATCGCCATGGCGCGAAAACGGTGACCCAGATCGAACTCCTGGAAAAACCGAAGGATCTGGACCGCAATCCGGTGTGGCCTAACTGGCCGCTGCGGTTGCGGACGTCTTCGTCGCACGAGGAAGGGGTAAAGCGCGACTGGGCTATCGTGACCAAGGCGTTCGTCGGCGGCGACGGCAAAGCGAGCGGCAAGGTGAAGGCGCTCCAGGCGGTACGGATCGAGTGGAAAGACGGCAGGATGCAGGAGATGGCGGGCACGGAGTTCACGCTGCCGGCCGATCTCGTGCTGCTGGCCATGGGTTTCGTGTCACCGGTGCAGTCCATGCTCGAAGAGTTCGGGGTCGAAAAGGACGCGCGCAGCAACGCCAAAGCGACTACCGACGGGCAGGGTTGCTACGCGACCTCCGCGATAAAGGTGTTTGCCGCCGGCGACGTGCGCCGGGGCCAGTCGCTGGTCGTGTGGGCGATCCGCGAAGGCCGCCAGTGCGCCCGCGCGGTGGATGAATTCCTCATGGGCAGTTCCGAGCTCCCCCGGTAGGTATATCGACCACAGAGGCACGGAGAAGGACAAGAATACCTAAGAGGCCTTCTTGCTGGTGCGTGTATCGTTCTGTGTCTCTGTGTCTCTGTGTCTCTGTGCCTCTGTGGTGAAAATTGCCTAAACTCCAGAACGACACGCTGATTCGGGCTCTGCTGCGGCAGCCGACTCCGTATACCCCGATCTGGCTCATGCGCCAGGCAGGGCGTTATCTGCCCGAATACAACGAGACGCGCGCACGCGCCGGCAGCTTCCTTGCGCTGTGCCGGAATCCCGCCCTCGCAACCGAGGTCACGCTGCAACCGCTCGCTCGCTTCCCGCTGGATGCGGCTATCGTCTTCTCCGACATACTCACCATCCCCGACGCGATGGGCCTGGGGCTGCAATTCCTGGACAACGAGGGTCCGCGCTTCGAGCGGCCGCTGCGCGAGGAACGGGAGATCCTTGGCCTCATCGCGCCGGACCCTGACCGCGACTTGCGTTACGTGCTCGACACCGTGGCCCAGGCGCGCAAGGCGCTTGCCGGCACGGTTCCACTGATCGGGTTTGCGGGCAGCCCGTTCACACTGGCCTGCTACATGGTGGAGGGAGGCGCCAGCAGCGACTTCCGTTACATCAAGACCATGCTCTACCAGCGCCCCGAACTGCTGCACCGGATACTCGAAGTGAACGCTCGCGCGGTAACCGCTTACCTGAACGCCCAGATCGAGTCCGGCGCGCAGGCCGTCATGGTTTTCGATACCTGGGGCGGCACGCTGGCGCCAGCCGAATACCGCGAATTTTCGCTGGGCTACATGCAACAGGTGCTGGACGGCCTCAGCCGGCACCGCGACGGCGTGCGGGTGCCCAATATCCTGTTCACCAAAGGCGGCGGCGCGTGGCTGGAAGCGATGGCGGAGAGCGGCTGCGATGCCATAGGCATAGATTGGACCCTGGATCTCGGAGGCGCGAGAAACCGGGTCGGCGCGCACGTTGCACTGCAGGGTAACCTCGATCCGGGGGTGCTTTTTGGGAATCCGGACGCAATTCGCGAGCGCGCGGCGAAGGTGCTTGCGCAGTACGGACGAGGCGTTGGCCACGTCTTCAACCTGGGTCACGGCGTTTCGCGCTATACGCCACCGGAAGGGGTGGCGGTACTCGTAAGGGCGGTGCACGAACTAAGCCCGCCATATCACTGAGAACCCGCGCCAGTTCTGCCTTTCGGGGGAGTCGACCGCAGTCACTTATGCACAAAGCAGCGCCGAATGTTGCGCCCATGCCAGCCACGGGGGCAAGGATTCCGGCTAACTTTATAACTATCTGATAGTTAATCTATTTATTGACCGGTCTGCGTGGTCTCACGACAGTTGAAATTCGCAACACCCCAGGCCTCCCCAACGATTGCGGGGTTCGTCATTAACAGGCTTATCCACAGGGCGATGTTGATAACAAGAAAATCCTGTAACACTTAAGGCGCTTGCCCGCGTTTCACAGAAACCGCTTCACCAGTCTGGGTAGTGGGTCAGTTTCAAAAGGGCTTTTTTCTGTAGTAATTCCACGACGGGTCACCGTACACCTACAGAAATTGTGGATAACCGTAATCAACCAGACGACTCACCACCGCGAATCGTGAACGCTGCGAGCCACGTCTTACGCGTCGCACTGGACGTTCCGGTGCCCAAGCTCTTCGATTACCGCGCTGACGACGCTACGCGCGCCGACGTGGGACGCCGTGTGCTCGTTCCTTTCGGGAAAAAAACGGCGGTCGGTGTGATCGTCGAGCTTGCCCATACCTCACCGGTCGCTCCAAACAAGCTCAGGCACGTGCTGAAGGTGCTGCGTGAAGGGCCGGGGTTGTCGGAAAGCGACCTCGAGCTGATGCGGTTTGCGAGCGATTACTATCACCATCCGCTGGGCGCGGTTGTGGTGAGCGCGCTGCCGGTCCGGCTCCGGCGCGCGCGCCAGGCGAAACCCGAAAAGGCAGGCGGCCGCTACCTGCTGACAGAGACCGGCCGGGCGGTGGCTCCCGGTGAATTGCCGGCGCGGGCCCATACCAGGCGGGCTTTGTTGGAGCGCCTGCGAGCGGGGCCTCTCGATTACGCCGCGGTCAAGGCGCTGTCGCTGCAGGCGCCGCGAGCCTTGAAACTGATGATCGAGAGCGGCTGGGTTATGCAGGAGGATGACTCGGACCGGCCGGAGATCGCCCCGGCCGAACCGGCGCCGCCTCCGCAACTCACTGCCGAGCAGCGTCATGCCGTCGTCCACATATGCGGCGAACTCGGAGCTTTTCGACCTTGCTTGCTCCTGGGAGTGGCCGGCAGCGGCAAGACCGAGGTGTATCTGCATGCGATCGCCGCGGTCCTGGCGCAGGGCCGCCAGGCTTTGCTGCTGGTCCCGGAGATCGCATTGACGCCCCAGCTCGAAGCGCTGGTAGCCGCCCGCTTTCCCGGCACGCGCGCAGCCAGCCTGCACAGCGGCCTCAACGAGGGCGAGCGTTACGCGCACTGGCTGGCCGCGCATGCCGGGCTCGCCCGCATCGTGCTCGGAACCCGGCTTGCGGTTTTCACGCCCATGCCCGAGCTCGGCATCATCATCGTCGACGAGGAGCATGATGCTTCGTTCAAGCAAGCGGAAGGTTTCCGTTACTCCGCGCGCGATGTGGCGGTGGTCCGCGCCCGGCAGCGCGGAGTGCCGATCGTGCTGGGCTCGGCGACGCCCGCACTCGAGACATATCACAACGCGGTCACGGGGCGCTATGAGCTGCTGACGCTAAACGAGCGTATTGGCGCGCCCGCGCCGGCGATCGAATGCCTGGACACCCGCAGGGAGCAACTGGGCGAGGGCCTCTCAGGGCGGCTGCTGGCCGCGGTGCGCGACTCCCACGCGCGCAACGAGCAAAGCCTGGTTTTCATCAATCGCCGCGGCTACGCGCCGGTGTTGCTGTGCAGGGCCTGCGGGTGGATGTCGGGTTGCCACCGCTGTTCAGCGCAACTCGTGGTGCACCTCGAAGACCGCGAAATGCGCTGCCATCACTGCGGACACCAGACGCCATTGCCCGCCGGCTGCCCTCAATGCGGCAACCAGGATCTCGCGCCGGTGGGCCAGGGCACGCAGCGGGTCGAGGTCGCGCTTTCCGGGCATGTGCCCGGGGCGCGGGTTCTGCGTATCGATCGCGACAGCACACGCGGGCGCCACGCCTGGCCCTCAATGCGCCGCCGCATCCAGCAACGGGAGGTCGACATCCTGGTCGGCACCCAGATTCTCGCGAAAGGGCACGATTTCCCGCATCTCAACCTGGTCTGCGTACTGAATGCAGACAGCCTGCTCTACAGCGCGGATATACGCGCCGCCGAGCATCTCTACGCTCTGCTCACCCAGGTCGCCGGTCGCGCGGGACGGGGCGCAACGCGGGGCACGGTGCTGATCCAGACCGAGTTCCCCGATCACCCTCTTTATCAGGCGCTCAAGCGCAACGACTTCCGCGCATTTGCCGAAAACCTGCTCCAAGAGCGCAGGCAGGCCGGCTTCCCGCCGTTTTTTCACCAGGCGCTGCTGAGGGCCGAAGCGCCCCGGCTTGCCGCGGCACTCGATTTCCTCACTGCCGCGGCGCGGCACGCGAGGCTGCTCGACCCCACGGTCACGATCTACGATCCGGTGCCCGCGGCGATGGCGCGCCGTGCGGGACGGGAACGCGCCCAACTGCTGGTGCAATCGGCATCGCGTCCCCGTTTGCAACAGTTCCTGCACGCCTGGTATCAACAGCTGTCCGCGCAGCGCTCCGCGCCCGCGCGCTGGTCGCTCGACGTCGACCCGCTGGAATTCTGAGCGTCGCAGGCGGACCGACTCCAGCGGGCTGTTACAATGCCATGATAAAATTCGTTATTTCCAGCAGGCCTGTTAACGGCCCGATGGGCGCGGGTGCCAGTCATGTTGACGCTCGAAGAGTACCGCTGCGCCTACACGATGCCGTATCTGCCCAATACGCTGTTTGGATTTCCGAAGACCCACACCTCGTTCCACGGCGTGGAGCCCATCAGGGAGACCGAAGTGCGCCGTGACCTCCTGCTCTATGACATCAAGGTGGAGAACCCCCCGGAGCTCGAGAATCGGGCGCCGGCAGCGCCGGGCGTTGCCGCTGCGACCGTCAAGTTCTCGTTTTGAACCCGCCGGGGATGGCTGCGGCGCCTCCTGAAGACCCGAGAACGCGCCTCGCCGGACTGCTCGCCGGCGCGGTCCAGGCAGTGGCCCCGGATCACGCCGGCGAGGCGATCCTGCTCGAGCGCCCGAAGCACGCCGAGCACGGGGACTACGCCTGCAGCGTCGCGTTGCAGCTCGCCAAAGCTCTCAAGCGGCCGCCGCGCGAAATCGCCGCGCGCGTGGTCGCGGCGCTCCCCGCGTCCCCCGATCTCGAAAAGGCGGAAGTAGCGGGCGCCGGGTTCATCAACCTGTTTCTCGCGCGGGGTTTCAAGCAAGGCGTCGTCAATCGCATCCTGGCCGCCGGCGAACGCTACGGGCGCTCGGACCACGCGCAAGACAGCAAGGTGCTGGTCGAATTCGTATCAGCCAACCCGACCGGGCCGCTCCACGTAGGCCATGGACGCCAGGCCGCGCTGGGCGATGCGATCGCCGCGCTCCTGCAATCCCAGGGTTACGACGTCAAGCGCGAGTATTACTACAACGACGCTGGCGCACAGATCCAGAACCTCGCGGCGTCGGTCCAGGCTCGCGCACGCGGTTTGAAACCGGGCGATGAGCTGTGGCCTCCGGACGCCTACAAGGGAGACTACATCCAGGACATTGCCGAAGACTTCCTTGCCGGGAAATCGGTGCGTACGCTCGATGGCCGCGATGTGCGCGCGAGCGGCGAGACCGGGGACGCCGGCGCGGTTCGTGAGTTCGCCGTCGCCTACCTCAGAAACGAGCAGGACATGGATTTGCAGGCTTTTGGCGTGAGGTTCGACGTCTACTATCTCGAGTCCAGCCTCTACGCCGACGGCAAGGTCGGGGAAACCGTGCGCGCGCTGATCGCAAGCGGCAAGACCTACGAGCAGGACGGAGCTCTCTGGCTGCGCACCACGGAATACGGCGATGACAAGGATCGCGTCATGCGCAAGTCCGACGGCAGCTACACCTACTTCGTGCCCGACGTTGCCTACCACGTCACCAAGTGGCAGCGCAGTTTTCGCAAAGCCATCAACGTGCAGGGCACGGATCACCACGGCACCATTGCCCGCGTGCGCGCGGGCCTGCAGGCGCTCGGCCTGGGCATACCGCAAGGCTATCCCGACTACGTGCTGCACAACATGGTGAGGGTCATGCGCGACGGCGCGGAGGTGAAGATCTCCAAACGCGCGGGCAGCTACGTGACCGTGCGCGACCTCATCGACTGGGTGGGGCGCGATGCCGCGCGCTTCTTCCTCGTCTCGCGCCAGGCGAATTCGGAATTCACCTTCGACGTCGATCTCGCGCGCGCGCGCAGCGAGGAGAATCCGGTGTACTACGTGCAGTACGCCCACGCACGCGTGTGCAGCGTGTTCGAGCAATGGGGCGGCGATACCGCCGCGCTGGCCGGCGTCGAGCCTGCGCCCCTCGTCTCGAGTCAGGAATCGGCCCTGCTCGCGCGGCTGATGGAATACCCGGAGGCGGTGCAGGACGCCGCGCGGGATCTGGCCCCGCACGTGATCGCCTTCTATCTGAGAGAGCTCGCGGCGGAATTCCACAGCTACTACAACACGACGCGCATTCTCGTCGAGGATAGCGGCGTGAAGCTCGCCCGGCTGGCGCTGGCGGGGGCGGTGCGTGAAGTATTGCGCAACGGACTCTTCCTGCTGGGCGTCTCAGCGCCCCAGAAAATGTAAGAGTACCTATCAGGGCGCCTATCTTTCATTTCGATAGGCGCTCTAAGGTAAGATATCCAGGTGTCGAAAGACTACAAGAAAGTCGAAAGCAGGCCGGGCTCGCGCGGCAGTGGCGGGTCGCTGCTCGTGGGCATACTGATCGGCCTGGTGCTGGGACTGTCCATCGCGCTCGGCGTGGCGTGGTACATCAACAAGATGCCGAGCCCGTTTCTTACGCGCGCCCCGGCCAAGCCGGGGCCGAAAGCGGACGCGAGGGAAGGAGCCAAGGCGGAGGATAAACAGGCCAGGGCGGGCCCGGAGAGCAAACCGCGCTTCGATTTCTACAAGATATTGCCGGGCGAGGAGCAGCCGGCGACCGACCAGCAGTTCAAAGACGCGCAAAAGGCGTCAACCGCGGGCGACAGGGACGCGTTCTTCCTGCAGGCGGGAGCGTTCCAGAACGCCCCGGACGCCGATAACCTCAAGGCCCGCCTCGCGCTGATCGGCATCGAGGCTGCGATCCAGACCACGATTCTGCCGGACAAGGGCGCCTGGCACCGCGTGCGCATAGGCCCCTACGCGAGCATAGAGGAGTTGAACCGCACGCGCGACACATTGAAGCAGAACGGTTACGACACCGCGCTCATCAAGGTCCAGGACGCGCCGCGGCCGAAGTGATCGGAGAAACGATGAAATCGCGCAACTACGACGTTCCCGCCACGCCGGTTGTAGTGGTGGAGGGCCGGTTTCTCACGGCGCCTTCGATGAAGGGCAACAACAACCCGGACGGGAGCTTGAGTTATGACAAGTTCTTCCAGAATCTCGACCAGCTGGTCGCGCAGGTGCGCGCCAAGCCGCGAGCCGGGAAGTAGCGTCCCTGCCGCCATGAATCGCCGCCGGGTCGTCCTGCTGGCTCTGCAATCGGTGCCGCTGGCAGTGTTCGCCGGCGCGGCGCGGGCGCAGGAAGCCGTGCAGGTGCGCCAGAACATCGAATACCGGTTGATAGAGCCGCAGCCGGTCGAAACCGGCGACAGGATAGAGGTCATCGATTTCTTCTGGTACGGCTGTCCCTACTGCAACCAGCTGCAGCCATCGCTGGAAGAATGGATAAAACGTAAGCCACCCGACGTGGCGCTGCGCCGGATTCCGGCGATCCTCAGGGACAGCTGGGCGCCGCATGCGCGGATCTTTTACGCGCTGGAACTGCTGAACGAGGTCGAACGCCTGCATCTGAAGGTCTATCACAGCTACCACGTGGAAGACCAGCACATGAGCAAGCCCGACGTGATGGAGCAGTGGGCCGTCAAGAACGGGATCGACCGCCGGCGCTGGGTGGATGCCTATTTCTCACCGGAACTCGACGGCAAGATCGCCCGCGCCCAGCGCGCCACCAAGGCCTATGCCCTTGAAGGGACGCCTACGCTGGTCGTGGACGGCCGCTATCTGACTTCGGGCAGCATGGCGCCATCGCTAAAAGGCGTGGTGCCGGTGCTCGAAGAGCTGGTGCGCATCGCGCGCCAGCGGCGCGCGGCAAAGTAGTATCGCCGGCTGCAATATCTCGCGAACCGTCTCGGTGCCGCGAAATAGCGGTTTCACGGGGAATACGACGCCGCCGGCCGGCGATTGGGCCATAGCCTCGGCGAAAAACACCGATAAAACAGCGGATTTGACGGTATATCTATATTCGGACTATACTCAGTCATAAGTCTAGATATGGATAACCGGTTATGGCCATCGCAATCCCGGGCCAAGAACGCGGCCTGTCTCCGCAAAAAGTTTCGAGTCCCGCCCTGCGCACGTTCCATCGGATCGCGAGAGCCTGGAGCATCAGCGCCAAGGAGCAAATGACGCTCCTGGGTAATCCCCCGCGGTCAACGTTTTACCACTGGAAGCAAGGGGAGAATGTGGTGTTGCCGCGCGACACGCTTGAGCGTATTTCCTACATTTTCGGAATTTACTCGGCTCTTCAGGTGCTGTTGCCCAAGCCGGAGGCTGCAGACGCATGGATCAAGAAGGCCAATACCGCGCCGCTTTTCGGGGGACGCAGCGCGCTTGACCGAATGTTGTCGGGCCAGGTGGGAGATCTCTTCCTGGTGCGGCAGTACCTCGATGCGCAACGGGGTGGCTGGTCGTGATTCCCCCGGTCTCCCGCGTGCAATGGAGGCCGTGTTACCGGATGATACCCAGCCGCTTTCCGCCGGTCGGCTTCTATGACCGCGTCGCCGATCCAGCGGACCTCGAAGCGGTATTTGCGGTCGAGAACCTCACCAATCCGCGGCTGCGACAGGAAGCGGGCGAAATTTCGCTGGTGCCCCAGGAAGATCGCATGGCTGGTCCGGGAGCGAGCCCGATCATGGCGGCTTTCACCCATCTGAACCCGGAGGGAAGCCGTTTCAGCGATGGCACATATGGCGTGTACTACGCCGCGCGCTTACTGGATACTGCAATTGCTGAAACGCGCTTCCAGCGAGAGCGGTTTCTTGCGCGAACCCGGGAGCGTCCGATCGAGATAGAGATGCGTACCTATCTCGCGGACCTTGATGCCGGGCTGCACGACATCCGCGGCCGGACGGATTTCCGCGCGGTTTGCGACCCGAATGACTATTCCGCAGGCCAGGCCCTCAGCCGCGAATTGAAAGCGGTGAACTCCTGCGGCGTAGTCTACGGCAGCGTGCGAGATCCGGGCGGGGAGTGCGCTGGCGTCCTGCATCCGCCGGTGCTTTCAAACTGCCGGCAGGGCTCTCACTTCGGTTTCCTGTGGGACGGTACGCGTATCTCTACGGTGATCGAAAAGAGAATTCACGCCCGGTATTGAGGTGGGCTTACTCGACTGTGACCGATTTTGCCAGGTTACGGGGCTTATCGACGTCGGTGCCGCGCAACAGCGCGACGTGGTAGGCGAGAAGCTGCATCGGGATCACGTGCAGGATGGGCGAGAGCGGCCCGGCGTGATCCACGAGCCGGATCACGTGCACGCCTTCGCTTTCCGTGACATGGGCGTCCCGGTCCGCGAAGACGTAGAGTTCCCCCCCGCGCGCGCGCACTTCCTGCATGTTGGACTTGAGCTTCTCCAGCAGCTGGTCGTTGGGCGCGACCGTCACGACCGGCATGTCGGCGTCCACCAGCGCGAGCGGGCCGTGCTTCAACTCCCCCGCGGCGTAGGCTTCCGCGTGGATGTAAGAGATCTCCTTCAACTTCAACGCGCCTTCCATCGCGATCGGGAAATGCACCCCGCGCCCCAGGAACAGCGCGTGATGCTTGGACTGGAAGCGCCGCGCCCAGATTCGCACTTGCGGTTCGACCGAGAGTACCGCCTCCATGGCGGCGGGCAGGTGCCGTAATTGCGCGATCAGCTCCTTCTCGCGCTCCAGCGAGAGCCGACCCTTGAGCTTCGCGAACACCAGCGTGAACACGAACAGCGCGGCGAGCTGGGTCGTGAACGCCTTGGTGGAAGCCACGCCGATCTCCGGGCCGGCACGGGTCAGGAAGCGCAGTTTCGATTGCCGCATCAACCCCGATTCCGGGACGTTGCAGATCGAGAGCGCGTCGGTGAGTCCCCTGCCCTGGGCGTGCTTCAGGGCCGCGATGGTGTCGGCCGTCTCGCCCGACTGCGAAATCGTCAACACCAGCGTGCCGGGCGCGGCCACGGAGTCGCGGTAGCGATACTCGCTTGCGATCTCCACCGTCGCGGGCATCCCCGCGATCGCCTCCAGCCAGTAGCGCGCGACCAGCCCGGCGTGATAGCTCGTGCCGCAGGCGAGGAGCAGCACCTGCTGCGTGCGGGCAAAAATGGCCTCGGCGTCCGTGCCGAACAGGTTGGGCTGCAGAGACTGCGCATTCATCACCATTTCGAGGGTGTTGCTCAGGGCCCCCGGCTGCTCGAAGATCTCCTTCTGCATGTAATGGGAATACGGTCCAAGTTCCACCGAATCCCGGGACAGGCGGCTCAAGGTCGGCCGCCGGTCGACATATCGTCCTTCGCCATCGCATATCCGGACGCGGTCGGCACCCACTTCCACGGTGTCGCCTTCGAGCAGATAGACGACTTCGCGGGTCTTGCTGAGCAGCGCGCTCGCGTCGGAGGCGAGGAAGTTCTCCCCTTTTCCCAGCCCCACGAGCAGCGGCGAGCCTTTGCGCGCCCCCACCACGATGTCCGGTTCCCGGTTGGAGATGAAGCCGGCGGCGTACGCCCCGTCCCATTCCCGGCTCGCTGCCTTCACCGCCTCGAACAACGACAGGCCCTTGGCCGCCAGGGAATGCACGTGGTGCACCAGCACCTCGGTGTCGGTCTCGGAGGCAAAAACGTAGCCGAGCGCTTTCATGCGCGCGCGGATGGCCTCGTAGTTCTCGACGATGCCGTTGTGAACGACGCCGATCTCCAGCCCGTCACGCGCGGAAAAATGCGGGTGCGCGTTCGCCTCGCTCGGGGCGCCATGCGTCGCCCAGCGCGTATGGGAAAGCCCGGTGTTCGCCTGGACCCCGGTCTTGCGCGCGAACTCCTCGAGCTGCACCACCCGCCCCGTGGAGCGCACTCTCTCCAGGCATCCGTTCTTCAGGAACGCGATGCCGGCGGAATCGTAGCCGCGATACTCGAGTTGCTTGATGCCTTCGATGAGGATATCCACCACGTTACGCGTGGAGGCGGCGCCGACGATTCCGCACATATCAAGGTCCCGGGAGGCGAGAGGCGAGAGGCGAGAGGCGCAAAATTACCGCAGAAAGGACGCTGATCGAGTTCAGAACTCTATCGCAATGCTGCCGTCTGAATTCGACGGTCTTGGACGCCTCTCTCCTCACCCCTCTCTCCTCTTCTGTTTCTTGGGGCGTTTCCAACCGGGGCGGTGGTCCTGCGTCTTGGGGTTCATCACCAGGCC
>CAZQJF010000051.1:0-10030 GCA_964593735.1 uncultured Streptomycetaceae bacterium
CAGGTCTTCTCCACCGCCGAGGACAACCAGACGGCCGTGACCATCCACGTGCTGCAGGGCGAGCGCGAGATGGCGCGCGGCAACAAGTCGCTCGGCCAGTTCAACCTGACCGATATCCCGACGTCCCCGCGCGGCATGCCGCAGATCGAAGTTACGTTCGACATCGACGCGAACGGCATCCTGCACGTGTCGGCCAAGGACAAGGCGACCGGCAAGGAGAACAAGATCAAGATCCAGGCGAGCTCGGGCCTCACGGAAGCCGAGATCCAGAACATGGTCAAGGACGCCGAAGTGCACGCGGAGGAAGACCGCAAGGCGCACGAGCTGGTGGAAGCGCGCAACCAGTGCGAACACCTGATGCACTCGGTGGGCAAGTCGCTGAAGGAGCACGGCGACAAGCTCGGCGCCGAAGAGAAGGGCAAGATCGAGGCCGCGCTGAAGGATGCCGAGGAATCACTCAAGAGCGACGACAAGGCGGTGATCGAAGCGAAGACCCAGGCGCTCGCGGAGGCTGCGCACAAGCTCGGCGAGAAGGTGTACGGCGACGAGCAGGCCAAGCAGCAGGCACAGGCCGGTGCCGGCAGCGGCCAGAAGGAACAAGCCGCCGAAGGGGCTGGTGCCAAGAAGGACGATAGCAACGTCGTGGATGCCGAGTTTACCGAAGTCAAGGACAAGAAATAACGCAGAATGCGTGAGGGAGTGAGGCGTGAGGGGTGAGGTGGAAACCTTGCCCCTTCGCTGTTTGTACTACCGCCTGACGCCTGACGCCACTAACGCCTAACGAAAGAATATGGCAAAGCGCGATTACTACGAAGTGCTCGGCGTGAACAAGGACGCCTCCGAGGAGGACCTCAAGAAGGCGTACCGGAAGCACGCCATGAAGCACCATCCGGACCGCAATCCGGACAACCCGAAGGCCGAAGAGCGTTTCAAGGAGTCCAAGGAAGCCTACGAGGTCCTGTCCGACGCGCGCAAGCGCGGGGCGTACGATCAGTTCGGCCACGCGGGCGTCGACCCTTCAAGTGCAGCCGGAGCCGGCGCCGGATTCGGCAACTTTGCCGATGCCTTCGGCGATATCTTCAGCGATATCTTCGGCGGCAACAGGGGCCGCTCCAACGTGTTCCGCGGCGCGGACCTGCGCTACAACCTCGAAGTGTCCCTCGAAGAAGCCGCGCGGGGCACCGAGACGCGCATCCGCATTCCGGCGATGGAGGAATGCGAGACGTGCAAAGGCAGCGGCGCAAAGCCCGGCACGTCACCTACCACGTGCACGACGTGCCAGGGCCAGGGACAGGTACGCATGCAGCAGGGGTTCTTCTCCATTCAACAGACGTGCCCGCGTTGCCATGGCACCGGCAAGATGGTCGCTTCACCGTGCGCAAGCTGCAGCGGCGCCGGCCGCATCAAGCGCCACAAGACCCTGTCGGTCAAGATTCCGGCCGGTGTCGACGAGGGCGACCGTATCCGGCTCTCCGGCGAGGGCGAAGCCGGCCTCAATGGCGGCCCGCCCGGGGACCTGTACGTGGTGATACATGCCCGTGCGCACCCGGTGTTCCAGCGGGATCACAACGACCTGCATTGCGAGATGCCGATCAGCATCACGGCGGCCGCGCTGGGCGGAGACATCGACATCCCCACGCTCGACGGTTACGCCCAGATCAAGGTGCCGCCCGAAACGCAGACCGGTAAAGTGTTCCGGTTGCGCGGCAAAGGCATCAAGGGCGTGCGGGCGACTGCCCATGGCGATCTGCTGTGCCACGTGGTGGTGGAAACGCCGGTCAATCTCACCTCGCGCCAGCGCGAGCTGCTGGCGGAGCTCGAAGCCATCAACCAGAAGGACGGCGGGCGGCATAACCCGAAGTCCAAGTCCTGGATGGAGAAAGTGCGGGAATTTTTCGCACAGTAGTACACCGTCCGTGACGGCACCGCAATCGCCTGAACCACGCCGTGCCGGTCCTCCCGCACTTTCTTAATAAAGTCCGAATCGGATAAGCGGCGCCCGGCATCGCCCGACACCGCTCCTCGTCAACGAGATCGTTGGCGATGCGTTTTCCAGTAATCGAGGCGTGTCAGGGTGCTGACGATGTCCTATGTCGTTCAGGCGGATGATCGTGAGTCTGCGGGTCCCGTAGTGGATCTGCTAAAGCAGTCCGTCGACTTCGAGGTCACGGTGACGCGCTTGAAGCTGGGCGACTACCTCGTGGACGGGAAATTTCTCTTCGAGCGCAAGACACTGCCGGATCTGGTGATTTCGATCATCAGCGGCCGGCTGTTCACACAGGCCGTCAGGCTTACCGGGACATCGTTACGTCCCGCGATCATTCTCGAAGGAACCGGCCAGGACCTCGCCGAAAGCGGCATGAGCTGGGAGTCCATCCAGGGAGCTTTGGTAACAGTGTCCCTTTTCTGTGGCATTCCATTGCTACGCACACGGACGCCAGCAGAAACCGTGCGAACGATGTTGTTTGCGGCTCAACAACGGCTGGCCTACGCAACGGGAGCGCATCCGCGACCGGGATATCGCCCACGCGGAAAACGGGCGCGGCAGTTATTCATCCTTCAAGGCCTGCCTGGAATCGGCCCCGAGCGAGCGCGTCAGCTCTTGGCCAAATTCGGAACCGTGCACGCAGTGATGAGCGCCTCGGCAGCTGATTTGAAATCCGTGCCTTATATCGGCAAGGGAACCGCAGAAAAACTCCGATGGGCGGTGGAAGAACCGTACTTTGATTATCTCCCGCGGCGGCCCGCCGCTTTTAGTTCCGTTCCAGGTCGTTCCGGACATCAACCCAGTCGGGTAACGTAGATCTAGTTAAAAAGTATGCCCGGCAAGTCGGGTGGAACGGAACTAAAGCCATTTCGCCTTCCGGAACAGCCAGAACAGATACCCGTCGATCGCCGCCATCAGGAAAAGCGAGAACGGATAACCGTAGGCCCACTTGAGCTCGGGCATGTGTTCGAAATTCATGCCATAGACGCCGGCGATCATGGTCGGCACGGCGACCAGGGCAGCATAGGCGGCGAGACGTTTCACGGTCTCGCTTTCCTGCAGCTGGATGAGCGACAGATTTACCGTGGTCGCGGTGATCACCATTTCGCGCAAGCTGTCTATGGATTGGTTGATGCGCGAGAGGTGGTCGTCGATGTCGCGAAAATACTCCTGGGTGTTTTCGCAAATCTCCGGGACGCGCCCGCCGTGCAGCTTCCCGACATAGTCCTGCAGCGGGCCCGTGGCGTGCTTGAGCGTCGTCAGCTTCTGCCTCAACGCGTAGAGCGCCTCGATGTTCTCTCGCGCCGGGGTTCCGCCTTCGAAGATGTGCCGCTCCACCGCCTCCAGCTCGTCTTCCAGCCTCTCCAGCACCGGAAAGTAGCGGTCCACCACCGTGTCGATCAGCGCGTAAAGCACGAAAGCCGAGCCGTGCTTGAGGAGATGCGGCTCGCGCTCGGCCCGGGCGCGCACGTTGGAGAATCCGTCCCGGGTCCGGGTACGCACCGACAGCACGTAGTTCCTGCCGACGAAGATGCTGACCTCTCCCACGCTCAATTCATCGCCTTCATATTCAACGGTTTTCATGACCGCGAACAAGGAGTCGCCATACTCCTCGAGCTTGGGACGCCCATGACCATGGCGCGCGTCCTCTACCGCGAGCTCGTGCAGCCCGAACTCCCGCTGCATCTCGTCCAGTTCTTCCGGGGAGGGATCCTTGAGGGCGACCCATACGAAAGTACCCGGTTCCCGCAGGTACTTGTGTATATCCTCCCGTGCGATGTCGGCGATCTTCTTTCCATCGCGGTAGGCAGCGCAGTTGACGATCATCGGATCCTCCTTATGCCAATGATAAACTTCCTTGGGTCTCGGGGCCGAGCCCTCCTTAAACGAGTCCGTCAACGAGCGTGGAGAGCAGTATGGATGAAATCCGGGCATTGTCGGCGACAGGAATCCTGGGCTCCGGTTTTCGAGAGGACACGCTCAAGCGCGCGATGGCGCTCAAGCCCGATTTCATCGGAGCCGACTCGGGATCGACGGACCCTGGCCCCTACTACCTGGGATCGGGCGAGAGCCTGTTCTCGGATTCCGCGTTCAAGCGCGACCTGCGGCTGATGCTGCTCGCAGGGCGGTCGGCAGGAATACCGGTGCTCGTCGGCTCGGCGTGCACGGGCGGCAACGATGCCCAGCTCGAGAGACTGGTCGGGATCGCGCGCGAGGAACGGTTGAGCTTCAAGCTCGCCGCCATTCACAGCGAGCAGGACAAGGGCTACCTCAAGGGCAAGCTGCGGGAAGGCCGGATCAAGCCGCTCGCCAATGCGCCGAAACTGGACGAGGCGGTCATCGATCGCAGCGCGCATATCGTCGGCATGTGCGGCATCGAGCCCTACATCGAAGCGCTGCAGAACGGCGCGGACGTGGTCATCGCGGGACGATCGAGCGACACCTCGATATTTTCCGCTCTGCCGGTCATGAAGGGTTTCAATCCGGCGACGGTGTGGCACGCCGCCAAGATCCTCGAGTGCGGCGCAGCGTGCGTGGTGCTGCGCAAGTATCCCGACTGCGGCAGCTCGATTCATGGCTGGAGGGCCTCGTCAAAGCCGCCAGGGACCGGATTGCCGCCGTGTTCGGCCCGGAAATCGGGAGCCAGTATCACTTCGACGTGCGCGTATTCGGAAAGAACGCAACCATGGGCAGGCTCGAGCCGGAGACCCGGGTTGGGCACGAGGTCGGCCTGTTGTTTCAGATCACCGCAGGGACGCAGGAGCTGGCGACGGCGCTCATGAAATCGGTCGGACACATCGCCGTGCACTACCCGGTGCCGGAGTGGACGGGCCTCATCACCTCGATCGCCTACCCGTACTCTCCGGGAGAAATCGCGCGCGGCCCGAGCTACCGCTTCAACATGAATCACGTCGTGGAACCTGCGACGCCGCTCGAAATGTTCGATATCGACTATCAGGAACTCTGAGAGCCCATATGAAGATATGGGCCCTAACGTAGGGGAGCATGAGGGGAGCATCCCCTCATTTGTAAGGAAGAGGCGTCCATGCCCAAGCTGTGGCAGGTTTCGAAACTGATACGCAGCAAGAACGCCGGGCCGTTCGAGCTCACGTTCGACGTGATCTTCAAGGACCGCGCGACCTACGAGAAAGTGCGCGACGCGAAGACCATCAACGCGCAGTGGTTTGCCAGCGCCTACCGGCTGGAGCCCAGCATGGTGAGCATCTTCAACTACGACGCGGCGAGCGCGATCAAGATCACCATCCCGCGCCCGGTCATCTCCGGCGACATCACCGACAGCGACGTGTTCGGAGGCCAGCAGTACGGGCCGCTGGTGGATCTTGATGTCCCATGAACGGCGCGCGGGCGTTCGCCGCACGCCGTTCATCATATTGGGAACAACTTCAAACAATGATACGACAGTGAATACGCACGAGAGAGGATTGCTCCGGTATCGGGACGCCGACTGACCTCCTGCCGTAAGAATTGAAAGTGTTTCTAGGTAAGAAATTCGCCAGTGAGGGAGCGAAATTTCTTGGACAAGTTCGATCGCATCTACAAACTCCACGGAATCCTGCGGGAGCGGCGTACGCCCATCTCGCGCAGTGAGCTGAAGTCACGGCTGGACTGTTCCGAGCCCACGGTTTTTCGGCTCCTCCGGCTGCTCAAAGAGCATCTCAACGCCCCGCTCGAATGGAACGAGGAGCTGAGCGGGTATTACTACAAACGCGATGCGGCAGGGGGAACGTACGAGCTTCCCGGCCTATGGTTCAACGCGCGCGAACTGCAGGCTTTGCTCGTCTTTGACCGGCTCTTCGAAAGCCTGGAGCCGGGCATGCTCGGGGAGCATCTCGCGCCGCTCGCTCGCCGGATCAGCGAGCTGATCGAGCATAAGCGACTGGGCCTGAGCGAGGCGGCGCGCCGCGTGCGGGTGCTCGGCATGGCCGCGCGGCCTTCCGGCGAATGGTTTCAGGTGCTGGCAGGCGGCACGTTACAACGCCGGCGCCTGTACCTGCGTTACCACTCCCGTGGCAAAGACCAGGTGTCCGAGCGCATGGTCTCTCCGCAGAGGCTGGTTCACTACCGCGACAACTGGTATCTCGATGCCTGGTGTCACTCGGAGGACGGCCTGCGCACCTTCTCCATTGATCGGGTGAAGCACGCCGCCGAGCTCAAGGAGGCGGCGCGAGAAATACCGGACCGCGAGCTCGACGAACATCTCGCCAGCGCGTACGGCATCTTTTCGGGAAAAGCCAATAAGACCGCGGTGTTGCGCTTCAGTGCGGAACGCGCCCGCTGGGTTGCGGACGAGCGCTGGCACCCCAACCAGGCCGGCCAGTTCCTTACCGACGGCAGCTACGAGTTGAGGATTCCGTATCGCGATCCGAGGGAGCTGATACTCGATATCCTGCGCCACGGCCCGAACGTGGAAGTGATCGGTCCGGAGGCGCTCCGCAACGCGCTTGCGGAACAATTGAAGGCGGCGCTGGCGCGATACGGCGGCTGATGGTGCCCGACTCCGTCCGGCGGGGCTGACTATCGAGTTCTGAGAGCGCCATTCCTTACAGTGTTCGACACGCCTCGCCGCTGAGCGGCGGGCCCCCCGACCAAAAGGACCCGCCATGACGTCGATACTCCAACTCCCGGACTCAGCGGATACCCTGCGCTATCGGGTCCAGGTACAGAAGGCCCTCCCCCAGGATGACGTGCGTATGACCGTGCCGGTCACCGCCCTCGTCCACACGCGCGACCATGACCAGGCCGCCCTCAGGCAATCGATACGCGAAGCGCTGAGCGCTTTTGTCCCCGCCGAGTGGGGCTTCTCGCGCATCGACCGCGGGGGTGATGCGGTGGGCTACGAACGCGTACAGCTCACGGCTACGGCACGCGTCAAGGCAGGCGAAAACTTCGATCTCGCTGAGCGCGCGCGCCGGGCGAGCCGCGAAGGACTTACCCTGGGGCAGCCTCGCGTGGACTACGCGCTCTCGCCCGAGAAGGTGGACGAAGTCGTCCGGGCGTTGCGCATCGAAGTTTTACAGCGCGTGCAGGCGCATATCGCCGAGTTCGACCGGGCAACCGGCCGCGCTTGGCGCATCGGCGATATCGCATTCGGATTGGACGACGCCGGCGAGTTCGCCGCGCAACGCACCAGCAAGGGCGCGTACCGTGATGCCGAGGATGTATTGCTCGCGCTGGGCGAGGCAGGAGTCGCGGCGGGCTTGTCCGGCGCGGAACGGATCAAGCTCGTCGCAACGGTGACGCTGAAAGCGCCAGCGGCATAGTCATGGTGCGCCGGCGCTTTATACAATCGATTCTGGGAGTTGTGGGATCGGCGCAGGCGCGCGTGCACACGAGCGCTATTCCAGCGCCCGGGCCTATTCTGTTACAGACCGCGCCGGTCGTGGGATTCCAATATCATACCGGGGAGATCATATGGATTCAGATTCTGCTCGAAGCTTGACAAGAGGCAACTGAATGACCCTACGGATCGGCATCAGATTTGGACTAATCGAGAGGCCTCCTTGAATGAAATTCTGATCGCCGCAATCGCTTTTGCCACCGGGTGCGTCATCGCATGGCTGGTGCGTAGTTCGATTGCCAACGCGGCCCTGGCCGCTGTGCAGGAGAAGCTGACCGAGTTCGAATCCCTGAAAACCGAGCACGGCCGCACGGTGGCAGAATCGCGCGCCGAATCCGAACGCCGCGCTGCCGCCGAGGCCACTGCGGCGCGCGTGCCCGGACTCGAAACCATCGTAGCGGGGCAGAATCGCGATCTCGCTGCGCGAGACTCGAAGCTCGCGGAGCTGACAACCCGCCTGTCCGAAGAGCGCAAGGCCGCGGTGGAAAAGCTTGCCTTGCTGAACAACGCGGAGGAGCAGCTCACGGATACCTTCAAGGCGCTTTCCTCGGACGCGCTGAAGAGCAACAACCAGAGTTTCATCGAACTCGCCACGGCGACGCTGGAGAAATTCCAGGAAGGCGCCAGAGGCGATCTCGAGGCACGCCGGAAGGCGGTGGATGAGCTGGTCAAGCCGCTCAAGGAATCGCTGGAAAAAGTGGACGGTAAGCTCGGGGAAATCGAGAAGGCCCGCGTCAGCGCGTACGCCGAGTTGAGCACCCAGGTCCGGGGGCTCGTCGAAACCCACCTGCCGATGCTGAGGAACGAGACCGCGAACCTCGTCAAGGCATTGCGCCAGCCGGCAGTGCGCGGGCGCTGGGGCGAAATCCAGTTGAAGCGTGTGGTCGAGATGGCCGGCATGGTCGATCGCTGCGACTTCTACGAACAGGAGAACCGCACCACCGAGGACGGGCGGCTGCGTCCCGACCTGATCGTACGGCTGCCCGGCGGCAAGAGCATCGTCGTGGACGCCAAGGCGCCCCTCACGGCCTACCTGAACGCCATGGAGGCGGACGCGAACGACGACGCGGGCCGGGAGGCATTCCTCGCCGGTCACGCCCGTCAGGTCAGGGATCACATGGTTGCGCTGGGCCGCAAGGGCTATTGGGAGCAGTTCGACCCCGCCCCCGAATTCGTCGTGCTGTTCCTGCCCGGCGAGATGTTCTTCAGCGCCGCGCTCCAGCAGGACCCGGAACTGATCGAGTTCGGCGTCAACGAGCGCGTCATCCCCGCGACGCCCACCACCTTGATCGCACTCCTCCGCGCCGTCGCCTACGGCTGGCGGCAGGAAGCGATTGCGCAGAACACGCAGGCCATCGCCGACCTCGGGCGGCAGCTCTACGAGCGCATCGCCAGGCTCGCCGAGCATTGGACCGAAGTCGGAAGCCGCCTCGACAAGGCCGTGGACGCCTACAACAGCTCGGTCGCGACGCTGGAGACCCGCGTGCTCGTCTCCGCCCGCCGGTTCCGCGACCTCAAGGCTGCGCCGGAAGACATGGAGATCGAGGCCCTGGAGCCGGTGGAGCGGACGGCGCGGGAGTTGCAGGCGATGGATCTACTGGCAGGCCCAGGAAGCGAGCAGCCGTGACCGCCACGCCAAAGAATCATCGGATAGGCGGTTTCTCAATTCGCGCGCGGAGATACTCGTGGCTTTCCTTCGATGCGACTTCATGACGAATCACCGCCGGGCAACAATTCGCCGGATTTCAATCCGGCGTCAAAATTTCAAGGCCATTGGTTCGCGCCACTTCAATGAGCCTGGCATCAAAAGCTGCGAACCTGAAATCAGTACGGCCTGTTGCCACGCGGGCGGTTGCTTCGGCAGCCGCCAGATGTATGCTGTCGTACGCACGCACTGCATGGTTCTCGGCCAGCGTTGCCGCCCGGCGAATCAATTCCGCCGTAACCGAAACTATGCTGAATCCCGCCCAATCGCGGTCGAACTGACGGCGGCACCGTGCGTGATCGCCAGGGGTAAGGCTGCCGTCCCTGCGTCTTCTGGCAAAGGCCGCGCAACACTCGACGTACGCGATGTCGTGAGACACCCTGACGGAAGCCAGGGAAGCCGCGCGTCGAATGAACGCGGAATGTGCCTCATCGACGTACAGCTTCACCAGCGCCGAAGTGTCCAGGTAGAGAATCAATCGCGCATCTCGAGGACGGTTTCCGACAGCGGCTTCGTTCCCGGCTTGAGCTTGACGGGATTCGAAAGACCGACGCGCTGCCTTCCAGTCCTTCCGGGCCGGACCCACGGCTGGCTCTGGAACAACGCAATGGCTTCCGCCTCACCCGACAGCGCCGCTCGCCGCGCGGTCTTACGCGGGGGGAGCAGGCGCGCAACAGTCTTGCCGCGAGAGGTAACCAGCAACTCCTCGCCGGCGGCTACTTTGCGTAAATACTCGGACAACCGGCTCTTCAACTCGCGGACGGAGATTTCCATGGGGCTCTCTCGATGTGACTACATGCCGCATTGTAGTCACGAACGGCCGGCTCCAGCAAGGCACGGAAAACGCCGGCCGGTATTCTTGGGCTTTCGTCGATACCTTCAAACGAGAACGAACAATGAACTACACAGATTTCTTCAAGCGCGCGACACGTACCGAGGAGCAGCCAGACGGGCTGAAGCCGTTTCCGTATCAGTGCCG
>CAZQJF010000051.1:10130-11839 GCA_964593735.1 uncultured Streptomycetaceae bacterium
GTGCGCCACGAGGAGGATCCCTATCGGACGCTCGACGATCTAATGGCGGCCGTCGAGGCACTGTGCCCGATCTGGCCGCCGCGGGAGGGCTTCTTGAACGGCGGCAGAATGCTGCTGTAGCCATCGGCCTCCCCCCTCGTGCTAGCATTACGCTATTCATTTACTAGCATTATGGGGTTTTAGTATATGCCAGGGTTTGTAATCAAAGACTTACCCCCTGAATTGCACCGGAAGTTGAAGGAGCAGGCGGCGCGGCATCACCGCAGCATGACCAAGGAGGTGCTCGTTGTGCTCGAGCGGGCACTGAGCGAGGAAGACGGCCCGAAAGTGGCCCCGCCCCCTTTCGAGGGGCAGTTCGGCCTGACGGACGAATTCATCAATCAGGCCCGTCGCGAGGGGCGCGAGTGATCGTCGTCGATGTCAACGTCGTCGCTTATTTTTTCATCAACGGCGAGAAAACGGCGTTGGCCCGGGAGCTATTGCGCCGCGAACCGGATTGGCGTTTGCCCGCGCTGTGGCGTCACGAATACCTGAACGTGCTCGCGACGTTCGTTCGGCAAGGCGGCGCCGCGATCGCGGAGGGACAGATGCTTTGGCGGCGGGGCATCGAGTTGCTCGGGCCCAGGGAGGAAGGCGTGGAGATGGAGTCCGCTCTCGTCCTGGCGGCGGAGCACCGGATCAGCGCATACGACGCTCAGTACATCGCGCTCGCGCGGCAGCTCAAAACCCTCTGCGTCACCGAGGATCAGCGTTTGCTAAAGGCCTTTCCCGAGTCGACCCGCACGATGCGGGCCTTCGCTGGCGCCTGAATTCCGGCCTGTCTTGAACCACACCATGATCAAGGAACATGACCGCGTGGTTCTGACAACCGACCTGCTTGGCGAGAAACTCGCCGCCGGAGATGTAGGAACGGTCGTTCACGTCGCGAAGGAACGGCGTATCAAGTTGAATTCGTCTCTCTCGACGGGGAAACGGTCGCGGTGGTTACGCTGGAGCGTACGCAAATCCGGCCGATCGAACGCTGCGAGATCACGCACGCCCGCCGCGTGGCGTGACAACACAAATCCGCTTTCTCGCCCTTGGCAATGCTGCGCTCAAGTAGGGGGCCTGCCTCGCGAGTTCAACTCAACAGAATTCCCGCAGTTTGGGCGGCTCGCTTCAGACGTGCGTCCTGCGTGGCCAGCGGAAGACCTCGGCGAGCGGCGAGATCGAGATAGGCGGCATCGTAGGCGCTGATGCCGTGGCGGTCACCGAAGTCGAACAATCTGCGCGGAGGCACCGCCTCGCGGTCCACCGTCAGTGGTAGTCGCGCAGCGTGGTGGAACGCCGCCGTGGCCTGATGGCGTGCAAGGATGCCGCGCTTCGCCAGCAACAGCACCACGTTGGCAAACTCGGTCTCCCACAAGGCCGGCACGAACACCGCTTCCCGTCTGGCGCGTTCATTGCACTTTCGGGAGTAAACCGTCGCTTGTGACGGCACGAACCACCCCATGACCACCGAGTTGTCGATGACGAAAGCCACTACTTCCGCCCCCACTCGATCATCTTGCGGAGATTGAACGGCCTGGTCTTGACGGTCTTGGAAAACGCCTCGATCTCGTCGAACACCGCCGCCCGCCTGGCCGCATCCTCTTTCGCGCGCACCGGAACGATCTTCGCCACTGCTTTTCCGTGCCTGGTTATGGTGACCTCGTTTCCGGCTTCGGCCC
>CAZQJF010000052.1:0-8484 GCA_964593735.1 uncultured Streptomycetaceae bacterium
TGGCGATGATCTTCTCCAGCATCTGCCAGGTCACCGGCTCGATGTACGTCGCGTCCGCCATCCCGGGGTCGGTCATGATGGTGGCAGGATTGGAATTGACGAGGATGACCCGGTAGCCCTCCTCCTTCAGCGCCTTGCAGGCCTGCACCCCGGAATAGTCGAACTCGCACGCCTGGCCGATAACGATCGGCCCGGCGCCGATGATCAGGATGGACTTGATGTCGGTGCGCTTCGGCATGTGTTGATCAACCGCCCGGGCGCTTCGTGCCGTGTTTTTCCATCAATCCGACGAACTTGCCGAACAGGTGATTGACGTCGTGCGGTCCCGGGCTCGCCTCGGGATGCCCCTGCACGCAGAACGCCGGAAGGTCGGTACGGGCAAAGCCCTGCAGGCTGCCGTCGAACAGCGATACGTGCGTGACGCGCGCGTTCGGGGGCAGCGTCGAGGCGTCGACCGCGAAGCCGTGATTCTGGCTCGTGATGGAGACGTGCCCGGTGTCGAGGTCCTGGACGGGATGGTTGGCGCCGTGATGGCCGAATTTCATCTTGACGGTTTTCGCGCCGCTCGCCAGCCCCATCAACTGGTGCCCGAGGCAGATGCCGAACGTTGGAATGCCGGCGTTCAGCAGGTTCCGTATGGCGCGTACGGCGTAATCGCACGGCTCGGGATCGCCAGGTCCGTTCGAGAGGAACACCCCGTCGGGCGTGAGCCCGAGCACGTCCTCCGCGGGCGTTTGCGCCGGCACCACGGTCACGCGACAACCGTGCGCTGCGAGCTTCCGCAGGATGTTGCGCTTGATCCCGAAATCGTATGCCACGACGCGAAAGCGTGTGTCCGGCTGGGCCTCGTATCCCTGCCCGAGGCTCCACTCGCCCTCGCGCCACTCATAAGGCTGCTCGCAGCTCACGACTTTCGCGAGATCGAGCCCGACCATGCCGGGGAACGCCCGCGCCGCGTTGAGGGCTTCGGTCTCATCCACCCTGCCCGCCATCAGGCACCCGTCCTGCGCGCCCTTGTCGCGCAAAATGCGCGTGAGTTTCCGGGTGTCTATGCCGGCGATGCCCGGGACGCCGTTCTGCTTCAGGTAATCGGAGAGCGTCGATTGCTTCCGCCAACTCGAGGAAACGAGCGGCAGGTCGCGTATCACGAGGCCACCAGCGTAGATCTTGCCGGATTCCACGTCTTCGGCATTGGTGCCCGTATTGCCGATGTGAGGATATGTGAGGGTGACGATCTGGCGGCAGTACGACGGATCGGTGAGGATTTCCTGATAGCCCGTCATGGCGGTATTGAACACCACCTCTCCCACCGCGATGGCTTCCGCGCCGATCGAAATGCCGCGGAATATGGTGCCATCTTTCAGCACCAGGACGGCAGGAGCCCGAGACACTCTAACCTCTTGATTTCAGGTGTATATACACAAAGCGGGAGAGGCTGGCAAGCCCCTCCCGCGGAAGCGAGGAGTATACGCGATGCGACGCGCTCCGGCAACGCTCGCGCCGGCAAATCGTGATCACCGTCGCAACACTACAAGCCCCAGAGAATACGCTGCATTTCAGCGGAAGCTCAGCACATCAGCCATGTCGAATAGCCCGTTCTTCTTCGACATGGCGAAGCGCGCGGCGCGCAGTGCTCCGTTCGCATAGTTGGCGCGGCTCGACGCCCGATGCGTCACTTCGAGGCGTTCGCCGGTTCCGATGAACATGACGGTGTGGTCGCCGACGAGATCCCCCCCGCGCACCGTGGCAAAGCCTATCGTGTGGTCCTTGCGCTCGCCGGTGACGCCTTCCCGGCCGTAGATCGCTGACTGCTTCAGATTGCGCCCGAGCGCCTGCGCCACGACTTCGCCCATGCGCAGCGCCGTGCCGGACGGTGCATCGACCTTGTGCCGGTGATGGGCCTCGAAGATCTCGACGTCGTAACCTTGCGCGAGCGACTTTGCCGCGACTTCGAGCAGCCGGAACATCACGTTCACCCCGACGCTGAAGTTCGGCGCCATGACAATAGCGATGCCGCGCGCGGCGTCCGCGATCTCGAGCCGCTGCGCGTCGGTGAAACCGGTCGTGCCGATCACGAGCTTCACGCCCTGCTTGCCGCACGCCCCGACGTGCGCGAGCGTGCCTTCCGGGCGCGTAAAATCGATCAACGCGTCGCAGCCGCCGATCGCTCCTGCGACGTCGTCATCTACCCTCACGCCGCAGGGTGATCCCGCGAACTCTCCTGCGTCCTTGCCGACGTGAGGATTGCCCTTCTGTTCGAGCGCGGCCGCCAGCTTGAATTCCGGCGCATGCAGCACCGCTTCGATGAGCGCCCGCCCCATCCGGCCCGAGGCGCCGGCGACTGCGATCTTTAGTTGACTGGAACTCATACTCAGAACCCCAGCTTCTCCAGCATGCGTCCAAAAAAGCCGCGTTCTTCTTTCGGCTTCTCTTCCCTGGAATTGTCCTTCGGTTGCTCGTCTCCGGACTTCGCTGCGCCGCCCGCGGCATCCGCGCTCGCGCCACCTGCAGTCACGGGCTTTCCGGTACTCGTGCTCAGATTCGAGGCCGGCTGCGCCGGCAGGGTCGCTCCGGGCCCGGTGTCCTGCGGCGCCGGCTTGACCGGCTTCGGAGCGGCCTTCTCGATCTTCAGCCTCTCGTCCGTCGAGGCGGCCGGCGCCGGCAACACGTCGCCCTCGATGCGCGCGAGCTTCTCATCCTGGAAAACGATGACGATACGTCGGTGCTCCAGCACCGTGCCGCCCTTGCTATAGCTGTAAACATAATCCCAACGGTCCTTGTGGAAGGCGTCCACGACCAGCGGCGTGCCGAGTACGAAACGCACCTGGCCCGGCGTCATTCCCGGCTTGAGCTTCGCCATCATCTCCTGCGTCACGACGTTGCCCTGCTGTATGTCGATCTTGTACGGCGCCAGCACAGGCAGCACCGGCAGCGTGGGCATCTGCCGGCATCCGGCAAGCAGCAGCGCGATCAGGAGAATGCCGTGCAATGGGATCATGGGAAAACGCAGGCGCGGAATGGACACCGGCACGCGGTTTTCAAAGCGTGGAAATGCGAATATGATAACCGACGCACACCGATTCCGACAGCAACTTTACCCAATTGAGTGACCCAAGTGAGTGACCCGAACGAGCGTCCAGAGCGATCCATGGGACCCCAATGAGGCATCGTGAGTTCACCCAGTGACCTGAAGACGATCGGCCTGAAAGCGACGCTGCCGCGCCTGCGCATACTCGAGCTGTTCGAGAATAGTCCGGTGCGGCATCTGTCCGCCGAAGAGGTCTACAGGATACTGTCCAAGGAAGGCACGGAGACCGGGCTCGCCACGGTGTATCGCGTACTCACGCAGTTCGAGCAGGCCGGCCTGCTGATCCGCCACCATTTCGAAAGCGGCAAGGCGGTGTTCGAGCTGAACCAGGGCGGCCATCACGACCACCTCGTGTGCATACAGTGCGGACGCGTGGAGGAGTTCTACGACGCGGAGATCGAGCGGCGCCAGGACAAGGTGGCCGCGGAACGCGGCTTCAAGGTGCACGACCATTCGCTGCACCTGTACGCCGATTGCACGAAGAAGAACTGCCCGCACAGGAATCAAGGATGAAGCTGCACGCCCGACATGTCTGACTCACGCGCAGCATTTGAATCCTCTACGGCCCAGCCCGCTTTCCGCCTATCCGCTTCTTCCTTGATTCCTTAACGGGCCCGTAGGCCGGGCCCAGATTAGACGTACGGAATACATCGCTCGTCCCGTGGCCATACTGTGCCGATGCGGCGCAGGCATGTCCCATCGCAGTACTTGATTCTGCACACTATTCTGTGCAATAGTGGTATCCTGCCCCCGGCAAGGAGCCGATATGGCGATCGCGGCGAAGGACATCATCCCGTTTACCCAGGCACGCGCAAATCTGTCCGAGCTGGCGGAGCAGGTGAAAGCCGGCGCGGAAAAAATCATCACGCGGAACGGTGAGAGCTACATCGCCCTGATCGACGCCGAGCGGTTGGACTACTATCACCGGCTGGAGCGTGCGCGCATCCATCTCGTGCTGCTCGACGAAGCCGAGAAAGGAATAGCGGACATCGCCGCGGGACGGACCCGCGATGCGCGGCAGTTCCTGCGGCGTATCAAGGCCGCGCGCAGCAAGTGACCCCGCCAGCAGGGGTATGGCCGCGAAGCGCTGCGCGGTAAGGGTCACCGCCAACTTCCAGGCCAATCTCGACGCGGTTGAGGCGTTCCTGGAGCAAGCAGACGCGCCACAGGCGTTTGCAGCTGTGCTTGACGATCTCGCCGCCGGCGTCGTTCCCAACCTCGAACGCTTTCCGGAGATGGGCCGCCCGTTTCTCGAACGGCCCGCCGACTCGGTCGAGTCGCGCGCGAAAATCGAGCGGCTCGAGTCAGGGATCGGCCGCGCCGTGCTGCGCGAGTACCTCGCAGGCGATTTCCTGATCCTGTACGCGGTACGGGACCAGACGGTTTACCTGCTTTCGATCAAGCATTACCGCCAGTTGACGCATGATTTTCAGGCGCAGGCCCGTCCTTGACATAGGTAGCTACTGGAAGCTACCCTACTCGACATGCGGGCCGTGGGATTGAAGGTTCTGAAAAACAAGCTTAGCGAGTACGTCCGCCTGGCGGAGCGTGGCGAAACGGTGCTCGTGACCGACCGCGATCGGGTCGTGGCGGAACTCGTTCCTCCCGACAAGAGCCGCAGCCCCCTGCTGGCCGATGCCTTGCTGGCCGACGCCATGCGCCAGGGGTTGATCACGCCGCCCGCGTTGCCGTCCACGGACGTGCCGCCGCGCAAGCCGGTAATGCCGTTTCGGCAACTGCAACGGGAGCTGGATCAGGACCGGGACGACCGTTGATCTATCTCGACACTTCGGTGGCCCTCGCCCATCTTCTTGCCGAGGATCACACGCCTGCTGAAAGCCTCTGGCGGCAGCAGTTGATCTCCAGCCGACTTCTCGAATACGAGATATGGACCCGTATCCATGCGCGCAAGCTGGGCGGCACGCACGGCAACGAAGTGCGTTCCCTGCTGAGCCGGATTGCCATCATCGAGCTTTCCCCGCCAGTGCTCACAAGGGCGTTGGAGGCGTTTCCCAAGCCGGTCAGGACGCTCGACGCACTCCACCTCTCGTCCATGGACTTTCTTCGCAGACAAGGACAGGCTGTCAGCCTCGCCAGCTACGACGAGCGCCTGATCGAGGCGGCGCGCGCGCTGCGCTTCACGATCCACGTCAACTGACAGCGCCGCTCCGTCACAGCCGCGCGGCACTCCCCCGCGCTCGTGCGAGGACAAGAGAAACGAGCCGCGGGGCCTGCCGCTTCACGGCAGGCCGCTCCTGCGAATCCGAACCAGCCCAAGGGTAAAAACAGTACAATCCGGCGGCATACAAGAATCAATCGCCCCCGGCGGGCAACGCGACCTGGGTCTGGACGACCATCGCGACCATGCGGCCATCATCGTCGGTGATCGTGGTCTGCCACACCGAAGTCGTGCGCCCGACGTGCAGCGGGACGCAAACCGCGCGGAGCACGGGCCCCTTGGCCGCCGAGAAAAAATTCGTCTTCGATTCTATGGTTCCGCCGCGGTAGCCCGCGGGCCGGTGGGCCACCGAGCCGGCCGCACCCATGACGTCGGCCATCGCCATCAGCACGCCGCCGCCCACGCGTCCGCCGCGGTTGATGTGCTCGCGCCTGACCTCCAGTTCGGCCGTCACGCGGTCGGGGCCTACCTCCAGCGCCCGCACGCCCATCATCACCGGCAGGCCGAAGTCGAACACGCTGCGCGCGTCCTCCAGCGCTTTTGCCGCAGGCGCCCGCGTCTGCCGGACTGTTTTTCCGCTCATGGTTCGCATTCCCCCGCTGTGGAGAAATGCCATAATTACCATATGAGCGGCTCCTGTCCAGCGATCGAGGTCCGCCCGGTGTCCGGCGCGATCGGTGCCGAGATCCACGGCGTCGATCTCACGCGCGAGCTGTCCGACGAAACGATTGCGGACATCCGCCGCGCGTGGCTGGCGCACACAGTCATATTTTTTCGCGGCCAGAACCTCGCGCCGGCGCAGTTCATCGCCTTTGCCCAGCGCCTCGGGCAACCGGTGGAGTACCCCTTCCTGAAGGGCCTGCCCGGATTTCCCGAGATTACGCCGGTCATCAAGCTCGAGCACGAGACGGTCAATTTCGGCGGTATCTGGCATTCCGACACGACGTACCTGGAGCAGCCCCCCATGGGGACGATGCTGCTCGCGCGCGAGGTGCCGCCGGCGGGTGGAGACACCCTGTTCGCCAACCAGTATCTCGCCTACGAAACGCTCTCGGCGGCGATGCGGAAGCTACTGGACGGACTCGTCGCGATCAGCAGCTCCGCCAAGGCGGATGTCACCCGGTCGCGCGAAGACCGCCTGAAGACCGACGGACGCGAGAACGCGCGCAAGGAATACGCCGCGGAGCATCCGGTGGTGCGCACGCATCCCGAGACCGGGCGCAAGGCGCTCTATGTGAACGCCGGACACACCGTCCGCTTCAAGGACATGACCGAGGCGGAAAGCGCGCCGCTGCTCGGGTTCCTGTACCGGCACCAGATCGCGCCGGAGCTGACCTGCCGCTTCGTGTGGGACGTCGGATCGATCGCGTTCTGGGATAACCGGGCCGCGCAGCATTACCCGATCAACGACTATCACGGCCATCGCCGCGTGATGCATCGCATTACGCTGGCCGGCGACCGCCCATTCCACTCTCGCTAGCCCGCATGTCTATTGCGGCGTGCCGACATCGTGGGCGAAGCCCGGGTTGTTGGTGCGTTCGTATTCGGGCGGTCGCTTTTTCCCTGCAACGGCTTTCGGTCAACTGCAAACCCCGAATTTTTGTGCCCCATCCGTGCGTGCGCGCGCGTTGTTCTCCGGCGCTGCTCGTGAACGTGTGCTCGCCAGCCCTGCCGTGTCGCGCTGCTGTCCCCCAGCTGCGGGAGTGTCCTGCGCCTGCGGGACGATGTCAGCACCGTCCGGGTTGGATGGGTCGTTTAGAGAGGAACCGCTAACTTGGTGCCCGTTTCCATTTTCAGAGGCAGCGACTTTCACGAGCCCCGGAGCTCCATCACCATCAGGTCCGCGGTCCTGCGGCTGCCTGTCGTTACGTTCCCCGGCGGCGACGTCGTCGTACTTCGTCGCTTTCGCCTGATTTACAGAGCCGGCGCGCGTCAGCCCTCGTTCGCTGGACTGCGGCTCTCCCACACCCTTGGGTCCCGTCGCCCCAGGTCCGTCGGTGTACTGCGCTGAATGGCTGCCCCCGGCTTTTCCACCGCTGGAGTTGCCGTTGTCCTGATGTCCGGACGCAAGCACGATGCGGCCGTCGGCCAGCAGAACCACGCGCCCGGCCCCGCGGGATTCGCGATTCGCTGATAGTCCGGCGTAGATTCCGTTGTGGCCCGATCTGCCGAGTATGGATCCGATTTCGAGCGCTTTATCCGCGGGCGCTGCGATCTCCACCCGCAGGCCGGGCGTGGCAGGATCGACCAACTCGACGCTCTGCCCCGCTGCCAGCATCACTTCGCCCTTTGGCGTGGCGAACACTGCGTCGTTGGCCTGCGCGAAGCCGGGCGCGCCGTGCGCTCCTTGCGCGTTTGGCGACTTGCCATGCTTTTCCAGCCCCGCCGCGGATGCGGTGCCGGAGGGCGCGTCCGCAGGCGAGCTTGCCGCGACGACTGTCGGCGCACCGCCGCTGCTTTGCGCATTTGCCGCGGGCGGGGAAGGCGTGCTTACCGCCACGAGACTGTTGCCATTCCAACTGCCACTGACGTTACCGTTCCCAGTGGTAGTGGGGGACAACGCGGGGACATTCGCCTGCTGGCTACTGCCAGGTTTGGCCGAATTCGGCGAGGACGGCGAAACAGCCGCGGCGGGAGGGGGTACGACCACGGGGGTCACGACCGGCGTGGATACGACGATAACAACCGCTGTCGTGGGTGTGTTCGCCGCACCCGGCAGCGCGGGCCCCGGCACAACAATGGGCTGAACTTGGTTGACCTTGCCTGGAGTGCCGTGCCCGTTCATGTTGGGTACCGCCGGCCCATTGGGATTCCCATTACCGTTCCCATTACCGTTTCCTTTACTGTTCGCCGAGGCGGCGATGGCATCGCTGCCCGCCGCGAGCGCCAGCACCAGCGCCAACTTACGAACCGTTCGCCGGCCCGATGCCCGGAAAGCCAAGGGTCGGTCCCCCATACTGTGCCTAGAAGGTGCCATATACGTGTCCACGCCGGAGAGTTGCCGGCAATGTGTGCAATTCCCGTGCCACCGCGTTCCAGGAGGGAAATATGCACGGTTGCAGCGGACCCAGCACAACGCACGCCATTTGGCGTGATCGAGTCCTCACAATGGATGCATGCTGGGAGCCCGAATTTCGGGACCGGCGACGGAATTCAGACGTTTGACGCTGGATCAGGCCGAGCATGTCGGCCGCGCCGAGGTACATCTCGGGATCGG